>AKKQ01000003.1 GCA_000276965.1 Thiovulum sp. ES
GGGTAAGAATCTGTAATATATACTATATTAATTCTCTTTGTCTCTTTGTCTGAAAGATTTTTATAAGTTCGTATAATTCCGCCTCCAAAATCTCCCAATTTCGTGCCACACCTTTATAAACTGAATCGTGAGAATTTACATATGAGACTTTTGAGTCTTTTTCAATATCAATTCCAAAAACTTTTTTGAATTCATATTTTGTAAGAAGTGTTGCAGCAAAAGCTTTTGGTGCAGGAAAGAGAAAATTCCTATTTTTAAAACTCTCTTTTGAAAAATCATTTACTATTTCGTTTGCAACAACAATCCCTTTTATCATTTTTTTTGAACGAGCAACAGCATTGAATCCAACTCTTTTATCAGCAATTACAAAATGATACGGATTCATATAAGCAATATCATATTCGCCGTTGTAAAGTTTTTTTTGAAATTCTGGTATCGACTTTTCAGTCTTAAAAGTAATATCAAGACCACTTTTTTCTGAAAGTTCGTGAATAATTGGAAGCCACTTCTTTACTAAAACTGCGGGACTTTGCTGAGGAACAACCCCAAAATTTAAACTCTTTCCAAAGAGTATAGTTGAAAATAATAAATATAAAACAATCTTTAATACAAAATTTCTTTGCTAAATTATACAATTTTAAAACTATGAGAATTTTGTAATTTTAGAGTCTCTTTTTTGTGAGAATATTGACATATCAAAATTTTTAAAATGGTAATTCATGATAGATGTCGAGAAAATTGTAAAAAGTAAATATCCCAAAATTGAGAAATATCCAAAAATTCTTTACAAGCCTTTTATTTTTTTCTTAAAGAGGTTTTTTCACGAAAAAGATATCAATGAGTTTTTGGCTGAAAGCAGTGATTTAGATGGATTTGATTTTATAGAATCTGTTCTTGACTATTTTAATTTTCGATACATGGCTTCAAACATCGAAAAAGAAAATATACCAACGGAGGGTCGAGTGATGATTATTGCAAATCATCCGCTTGGTGCGTTGGATGCTCTTGCTCTTCTAAAGTTGGTAAGTGAAGTTCGGAAAGATATTAAAATTGTTGCAAATGATATGTTGTATTCTATTCCGCCGATGAGGTCCCTACTTTTACCAATTGACAATATGGAAAAACGATACACAAAAGAGAGTATAAAAGCCATTTATTCCTCTTTAAAAAATGAAGAAGTTGTCATTATTTTTCCATCAGGTGAAGTTTCTCGTGCAAATCCAACAGGAATTAAAGACACAAAATGGAGAGATGGATTTTTGAAATTTGCGAAAAAAACAGGAACTCCAATTCTCCCAATTTTTATAAAAGCTAGAAACTCATTCTCTTTTTACACACTTTCGTCAATCAATAAAAACTTTTCTTCATTTATGCTTGTTGATGAAATGTTTAAGCAAAAGGATAAAGGTCTTCATTTCTCAATTGGAGGACTAATTCCAGCTGAAAACCTAAACTTTGGCGGTCTTGACACAAGCTCTACTGTTAAACTTCTAAAAAAGCATCTTTGGAAAATCTCAAAAGGCAAAAAAGGTATTTTTCAAACCCAAAAAGGAATTGCTCATCCTGAAAGTCGCCAAGAATTAAAAAGAGAACTTTCTGAAACTTGCCAATTTATTGGAAAAACAAACGACCACAAAGATATTTATCTTTTTGAACATAGCGAAAGATCTATTATTTTAAAAGAGCTTGGGCGACTTCGAGAAGTTACATTTCGAAAAGTTGGCGAAGGTAGTGGAAAAAAACGAGACAAAGACAAATATGATAAATATTACAAACATATAATTCTTTGGGACGATTATAATTTAGAGATTGTTGGCTCTTACAGAATAGGTGTTGTTTCTGAAATTGTTGAAAAGTTTGGTACAAGTGGTCTTTATACCTCTACACTCTTCCACTTTGGAGAAGAGTTCAAACCATATTTAGAAAACTCTATTGAACTTGGTCGAAGTTTTGTTCAACCTAAATATTGGGGAAGTCGTGCCTTGGACTCTCTCTGGTTTGGGATTGGTGCTTTTCTTCGTGCAAATCCTCAAATCAAATATATGTTCGGAACTGTTTCTCTCTCAAATTCACATCCAAAAGTCGCACAAGAGCAAATTATATATTTTTATCAAAACTTTTTTGGACAAAATGGAATTGTAGAATCCAAGAATAAAGTTTTAATTTCCGAGACCTCATCGCTAAAAAATACTTTTTCTGAAGAATCCTATTTAAAAAACATGGTCGTTCTAAAACGAAATCTCAAAGAACTAAATTTAACAATTCCAACCCTATTTAAACAATATACTGAACTTTGTGAAAAAGGAGGGGTCAAATTTCTTGACTTTGGAGTTGATACAGATTTCAATAATGCTATCGATGGTTTTATTCTTGTTGATGTCCATTCTATTAAAGAAAATAAGCGAAAAAGATACATCGACAACGGTTTAGATTCTTAGAATTTTCTCTAAATTGTCTTTTTGTAAAGACGATACTATAAAGTAGATAAAAAATAAAGGGTTATATTTATGAGTTATGTTATCAACACAAATATAGCAAGTATGAACGCTTATGCTCAATCTTCAAAAAGCAACAAAGCTTTAGCTGCTTCTCTTGAAAAATTAAGTTCTGGTGAAAGAATTAATAGAGCTGCTGATGACTCATCTGGTATGGCAATTGCTGATGGTCTTCGATCTCAAGCAAATGCAATTGGTCAAGCTATCACAAATGCAAACGATGGTATCGGTATCATCCAAATTGCTGACAAAGCTATGGCTGAACAAGTAAATATCATTGATGCTATCAAAACTAAAGCTACTCAAGCTGCACAAGATGCTCAATCTTCAGAGAGCCGACGAGCTATCCAAACTGATATTCGACAACTAATGGCTCAATTAGACAATATAGCTTCAACTACTAATTTTAATGGAAAACAACTATTATCAGGTAATTTTGTAAATAAAGAGTTCCAAGTTGGTGCATTCAGTCGAAATACTGTTTCTGCTTCTATTTCTGCGACAAGCTCAGATAAAATCGGACACATCAGAACTGAAACTTCTGCTTCTAATGAGAGTGGAAATGGTATCACTGAAGGTACTGCTCTTCTTAAATTTGAAGGAACAAATATCCCTGGTGGTTCTATGACTATCGAGTCTGTTGAAATCGGATACGAAGCTGGTCAAGGTATTGGTGTTCTTTCTGAAGCAATCAACAGAAATAGTGATGTTCTTGGTGTTCGAGCTTCTTACAAAACTGAAAGTATTGGTAGTGCTGCTGTTTCTGCAGGTGATGTTGAAAACTTAGTTATCAATGGAACTACAATCGGTAGTATTTCTGGTATTTCAGCAAATGACTCTGATGGACGACTTGCTGCTGCAATCAATGATTTCAAAAATGACACTGGTGTTGTTGCGACAATTGACGAAAGAGGACATTTAAGACTTACATCTTCTGATGGTCGTGGAATTAATATTGAATCTGGAAATGCTGGTGTAAATACATTGAATGATATTGCTGGGGTTTCTGAAGGTTTCAATGGCGGTCGATTAACTCTTACATCAATGGGAGCAAAAGATATTATTGTTTCTGATGTATCTGTTAATGCTGATGGAACTGGTGGTGTTCTCTCAAATGCACTTTCAAACTCTTCAGATGCAAATATCAACTTAAGAAGTATGCTTGGTGGATTTACTGGTGGAGAAGCTGATGCAATCGGTGCTTACTCTTCTGAAAATATGTTTGGATACGGTGCAGGACTAACAGCTGGTGTTACAACTCTTGAGGGTGCTATGGTTGTTATGGACATTGCAGATGCTTCTTTAAAACAACTTGACCTTATGAGATCTAACTTAGGTTCTATTCAAAATCAATTTGAGGCAACAGTTTCTAACTTGCAAGTTGCTGAAGTAACAATCAAAGCTAGTGAGTCTGCAATTCGAGATGTTGATTTCGCAAAAGAGACTGCTAACTTCTCAAAAAATAATATTCTTGTTCAATCTGGTGCTTATGCTCTTTCACAAGCAAATATTGTTCAACAAAATGTTTTAAGACTTCTCCAATAATAACTTCTTAAAACTCATTTTTTTACGGTAATTTTTTACCGTAAAACCCCTTTATTTTTCTTACATTAAGCTAATTTAGATATAATCTATATACTTCACAAAATGGATTTTTTAGATGGCAACAGCAAAAACAACAAGTGCAAAAGAGAAAGCTTTAGAATCTGCTCTAAAAGAGATCGATAAGAAATTTGGAAAACATACCTTAATTAGAATTGGTGATAAAGAGATTGAGAAAATTCCGTCAATTAGTACGGGTTCGATCGGACTTGATTTATCATTAGGAATTGGTGGTTTGCCAGTTGGTAGAGTTATTGAGATTTATGGACCAGAAAGTTCAGGAAAAACTACACTTTCATTACAAACAATTGCCGAAGCACAAAAAAAAGGTATGCGATGTGGATTTATCGATGCCGAACATGCAATTGATATTCAATATGCAAAAAATTTAGGTGTTGATGTAGAAAATTTATATTTATCCCAACCAGACTACGGAGAACAAGCTTTAGAAATTACTGAAACAATGGCAAGAAGTGGTGCTTTTGACCTCATCGTTATCGATTCCGTTGCGGCACTTGTTCCAAAAGTTGAGATTGAAGGAACAATTGAAGATCAGCAAGTTGGTGTTCAAGCTAGATTAATGAGTAAAGCACTTCGACGACTCGCTTCAGTTTTACACGATATGAATGCGACTGTGATTTTTATAAATCAATTACGACAAAAAATAGGTGTTATTGGTTACGGGTGTTTCCATCATGACACACTTTTAAATTTTGCAGATGGTCGTTCACTTCCAATTGGTGAAGTTGTTGATAATAAAATTAAAGGTGAAGTTTTTTGTATCAATGAAAAAACAGGCGAAATCGAAACAAAACCTATTACAGCTTGGCACGATAATGGCAAAGTTGAAAAACATGAAGATTTTATACATTTCCAAACTCAGTCAATTAATGGTAGAGATAGATTTGGTTTTACAGCAACTCGAAAACATGAAATTCTTACAGATAGTGGATGGAAAACGGCAGAAGAAATTAGCTTTGAAGATAAATTAACTTCTAAATATTTAGAAACAGCGAATGGAACTTATGGGGAATTTTTAAGAGGTGTTTTTGTTGGAGATAGCAGAATTTCGATTAGAGATAAAAATACCGCAAATTTAAGACTTCAAGATAATTCAAATGCAGACTATGTAAATTGGAAACTTGATAAGTTGCAAAAATTTCTAAATTTCAATGAGTTGAAAGTTGAAAAAGGTTATCGATATGATTCTGAATTCAGTTATGAATTTGCAAAAATTAAAAGAGAACTTGGCGAACAAGATCCAATTTATATGCTGGAAAATTATTCTCCTTTAAGTTTGGCAGTTTGGTATATGGATGATGGAAGCTACTATTCTGAAGACTATCACAGCAGAAGTGCTATTTCAATTGGACGATACAGAAATCAGACTCAAAAATTAAATGAGATTTTAGAGATTTTTAAATCTAAAACAGGCATTGATGAGGTAAGTATTCAAGATTCAAAACTTCAATTTACAAAAAATGGAACAGATAAATTGGCAGAAATCATTTCAAAATATGTTCCCGACTCAATGCAATATAAATTGCCTAAAGATTTTAGAGGAAAATATGTTGATTTTGAACTAGAAAACAGTCCAAAATTGGTAACAGATTTTGTTGAAATTAAAGAGATTAGAGAAGCTTCTGACAGACAAATGAGAAATAAACGAAAATTTGATATTTCCATTGCGGACAACAAAAACTATATGGTTGGTGGTTCTCAAAATGGTGTAATTGTTCATAACAGTAACGAAACTACGACAGGGGGGAATGCACTTAAATTTTATGCTTCTATAAGACTCGATGTGAGACGAATTGCCAGTTTAAAAAATGGCGATGATATTATCGGAAATCGGACGAAAGTTAAAATTGTAAAAAACAAAGTTGCACCTCCTTTTAAAATTACTGAATTTGACATTATTTTTGGAAAAGGTGTTAGTAAAGTTGGTGAAGTGGTTGATTATGCCGTTAAATTTGATTTCATCGAAAAAAGTGGAGCTTGGTTCAGTTACAACGACAGAAAAATTGGACAAGGTCGAGAAAATGCGAAAAAATTTCTACTAGATAATCCTGAAGTGATGAAAGAAGTCGAAGAAAAAGTTATTGCAAAATTGAAACCTGCTCCTGAAGAGATGAGTGAAGCTGAGAAAAAAGAGGCAATAAAAGAGAATGTTGATGAAACTTCAGAAGAGAAACCAAAAAAGACAACTCGAAAAAGAGCAACTAAAACAGAAGAAAAAAGTTCGGAAGAATGAGAAATACTATAATTCTTCTGTTTTTAGCAATTCCGCTTTTTGCATGTGAAACAAAAGAAATTTTTATTTGCGATGTAAATGAGACTATCGAGTCTCTCCCTGAAAATTTTGATGGTGATGAGGTCGATTTAGGAATTGCGGAAGAATTATTCCAATTTGAGAATTAGTAATGCTTGTTCATATTTGTTGTAGTGTTGATAGCCACTTTTTTTTAGAATCCCTAAAAAGGGATTTTCCTGATAAAGAATTTGTTGGATTTTTCTATGATCCAAATATTCATCCATATAGCGAATATAAATTAAGACTTCTCGATGTTCGGCGAAGTTGTAAGATTTTGGATATTCCACTTATTGAGGGTGAGTATGATTATGAAAAATGGTTAAAGCAAGTTCATGGTTTAGAGGATGAACCTGAAAAAGGGGAACGATGTAAAGTCTGTTTTGATAATCGTCTCGAAGTTAGTGTCAAAAAAGCAGTAGAACTTGGAAAAGATAGTTTTACAACTTCTCTTCTTGTTTCGCCAAAAAAATCACAAGATAGACTTTTAGAAATTGGAAATCAACTCGGAAAAGAGTATGGAATAGATTTTATTTTTAAAGATTATCGCTCAAGCGGTGGAATGCAAAAACAGGCGAAAACCGTAAAAAGCAATAATTTGTATCGCCAAGACTATTGCGGTTGTATGTTTGCTTTAAAAAAACAGAGAGAACAGCAAGAACGAGAGCAAATTGAGACATACTCGTCAATTGGAAACGAGATTCTTCCCGCATCAATTGAAGAAAAATTTCACAACTACTCAAAAATGAAAACATGTTTTGAAGAGTCAAAAGAGAATATTTTAAATTATCGAATTCATAAAGGTCGAGTTTTGCACAAAAAAGAGGTCGTTCCCTCATATTTTCTGTTTTACTCTTTTTCTGAACGAAATAGAATTTCTGGACGAATTGAAAGAATCGCTGATGAGGTCGCCTATTTAAATCGTGAAAGTGTAAAAATTATTACTATTTATTTTGTACGGAAATTCTTTGACGATAAAAAATTATCCCTCCCAAACTTACAAATCTCTGTTCAAAAACAGATTGAGTTGAGAGGTGTAATTGATAAAAATCCTTACTCTCTTTCTCCAATTATTGTTTTAAATGAAATTCCAGATGGCAAAGTTGATATTGAACTCGAAGCAAAAATCTTTCCTTCGATAGTCCAGAACTTTTCAGAAAATTAAATTTTTTTTCCCGTTCTGTTTTGATATTTGAAAACTGTTTTTTTCCAATTCTCACTTTTAATTTCTCGACTAAAACTATTTACAATAAATTGTTCGTCTTTTATTTCAAGAATTGCCACTTTACTTCTTGGAAAATCCCTCGCACAAGCTTCCCCAGAATTGACAAGGATTGTGTCATCATAGACTTGCGAGTGGAAAATATGAGTATGTCCATAAATTAAAACATCAGTATCTTTTGTCATGTAATAAGGATGATGCATCAACTTAAAAGTGTAATCTTTTATTTTGAAATAGTAGGGTTCTTGAACAAGATTATATTGATTGTGATACTGGTAAAGTGCCATATCATTATTTCCATAAACAGCAAGATAGACGATCTGTTTCTCTTCTAAATAGTCAAGAACCTCTTTTTTTACTATATCTCCAGCATGAATAATATATTCAGCACCCTCTTGTAAAAGAAGATCAATTGCCTTTTTTGCACGACCAATTTTCTTGTGTGTATCTGAAATAATGCCGATTTTCACGACTTTTCCCTGTATTAATTTATTGTTGAAATTCTATCGGAAAAGAGAAATTCTCAAACCATAGAACTTTTGATTTCTGGAAGAGCTTTTTTGTAGCAACTATCTAAATTCCTATCAACAATGTAGAGAACTGCGCCATCAATTTTATTATGTTCAGCCATATCTTTTAAAATTTTCATGATAATTTTTGGTTCGAGACCTTTTCGGTACGGACGATTTTGGGCAAGAGCTTGAAAAATATCAGCAACCGCGACAATTCGAGCAAGAAGCGGAATCTCCTCTTTTCCCTTTTCAAAAAAGATTTCAACTCGATCTTTATCTTTTATAATATTGACTGGATCACTTTTTTGGAGAACTTTTAAGAAAGCGTCAATTAAATTGGTATAAAAAAGAGTGTTCCTATTTCCCTCAAGAATTTTCAAAACCTCATCAACAGTTCTTCCAGTTGCAATTAAAATATCAATTCTATCTGCAAGATATGTGATATTTGCTCTTTCACGAATAGAAATATCAGTTTTTTTTGGAAGTTCATTACAATGAGTGTGATGATAAAAAATTGTTGGTGCATATTTCTTAAAAATTGGTGTATCGATAAGTAATTTGCTTCCACGAACACAATGTTCATGACTATTTTCCCAATCAAGTTCATTGATAAGTTTTGCATGTGTTACAGTTGATGAGACTCCGCAATCGTGAAGAAGTCCCTCAAAAATAATATCGTTTATATCTTCTTCTGAATATCCAATCTCTTTAGCGATGAGGTGCGATAAAAAACTGACTCTCTTGCCATGAAAAATATCATCAATTCCAACATAGTCAAGTGCAAGTTGAGAGAGAATAAACAACCTCTCTTAAATTTATTTTGTAAGGCATTTTTAAACCCTATTTACAGTTTTGGATTTTTTCCCAATGTTCTTTAATTTCAGATTCTTCTGCTCCAAGATTTTGAATCACTTTTTGCATTTCAACTTTTGCATCAGAACATTTTCTAATTTTATACAATCCCCAAGCAAGAGAATCAACAATATAAAAATTATCTGGTTCGAAAACCAATGCTTTTTTTACATATTCCAAACCATCTAAAATCCGAATATTATTTTGAATCATTAAATAACCAAGGTAATTATAAAATGTCGGATCATTTAATTCATTGACAACTTTTTCTAATTTCTCAATTATTGGTTCGACTCTAAATTTTGCTTCAAGATTTTCGTATTCAAAAATTGCATTTTGTGCCAAATAAATTGGCTCTTCACTCTCTTCATAGAGTCTTTTAGAGAGTTTAAAACCCTCTTCAAAATTTCGGTCTCTCATGTAAAGTCGAAGCAGAAGATCATCATCATATTTAGAATCTTTTAAAAACTGTAAAAGTTTCTCGTTCTCACCAAAAGTATTTAAAATTTTTATAACTGTTTGAGCAATTTCAGGGTCTTCTGTTTTCTCATAAATTTCAGAATAGACTTCTGTCGCTTTGATGTAATTTGCGGAAGTGAGAAGCATTTTTGCATAAATCAAAGATAATTCCAAATTTGTATTGTCTCTATTTGCTTTTTCTAAAAAATCTAAAGCCTGATCTTTTTCATTCAATTTATTAAAAAGAAGTTTTGCAATTGCAATAGCGACCTCATCGCTATTTTTGACTTCATATGACTCTTTTAAATATTGGAGACTTTCATTAAAATCTCCCTTTTGAAAACTGATTTCAGCAAGAATTCGATAGTCAATATCTTTTTTTTCAGTAATTTCAGAAAGAGATAAATATCCATTTTCTAAATCTCCAAGAGAGATGTAAGCAACTGAAACTTCTCGTAAATGCTTGTCATCTCGCACCATCTTTAATTCACTAAATTCACTAATTGTTTGTTCAAAAAGTGCAAGTGCATTCAAATTTTTTAAATACTCAAGCGAGTATTCACTGTCGCCAGTATCTTCAAAAAGTTTTTTGAAAATTACGGCACTTTCAACATATTCTCCTTTTGCTTGACCGTCAAGTGCAATTAGCAAAAGGAAATTTTCATTTGGAGTTGGTTTTCTCTTCTCCCTTTTCTCAATATCTTTTTCTATTGAAAACTCTGAGACCCGATTTGCATGAGCTGAGCAGTTTGAAAGAAAAATTACCGCTGAAATTGAAAGAAGATGTTTAACCAAATATTTACTCCGATTCTATTTTTAAAATTCTAATGTTTTTGTTTGTGTAGATACAAAGGTCTCCAGCGATTTCTAAAGATTCTCGAACAACCTCTTCCGCCGAAAGATTAGAATGTTTGGCCAATGCTCGAGCTGATGAAATCGCAAAATTTCCACCACTTCCAATCGATGCAATTGCTTTGTCCTCTGGTTCTACAACGTCGCCATTTCCAGTCAAAATGTAAATATTGTTTATATCCAAAACAATCATCATCGCCTCAAGCCGTCTTAAAACTTTATCTTTTCTCCAAGCTTTTGAAAAATCAATAACAGCTTTTACAAGATCGCCTTTTCGTTGTGAAAGAAACCCGTCAAACATATCAAAAAGATTCATCGCATCGGCGGTGCTACCAGCAAAACCCGCAAGGATTTTACCAGAGTGAAAAGTCCGCAATTTATTCGCATTGCCTTTTAAAACAGTGTTCCCAAATGTAACTTGACCATCACCACCAATTACTGCCTCTTTTTCAGTTCGATAAGCAAGAATTGTTGTCGCCTTAATATTTTGTTCCAACTATTTAGCCTCAATTTCAACATTTAGTGAAGCATGAATTCCATGCCCCAATTTTAAATCGAGAGTATAAACACCAGTGTGTTTTAACACATGAGTCGTCTCGATATTTTTTTTGTCGATTTCGATTCCAAATTTTTCAGAATAAGCACTTACAATGTCATCTTTTGTAACAGCACCAAATAAAGCTCCGCCTTTTCCTGCTTTTCTATTGAAAACAATTTTCAGATTTTTCAGTTTTTCTTTTAAAGTGTTTGCCTCTGCAATCTCTTTTTTCTCGTTTTCAGCTTTCTCTTTTTGATCAGCCTCAAACTTTTCGAGAACATCATCGGTAGCAATTTTCGCTAAGCCGTTTTTGACAAGGAAGTTCCGACCATATCCGTCTTTAACATCTTTGACTTCACCTTTAGCTCCAGTTCCTTTAACATCTTTTAAAAGAAGAACTCTCATTTAAAATCCTTATATTTTAATAATCTCGATCTCTTCGGTCTCTTCTGTCCCGTCGATCTCTTCTGAATCCACCATCACGGTCATCACGACGATTTCCACCTCGATATCCGCCTCGATCACCACCGCCATCACGACTGCCATCACGACCGCCATCACGACGATTTCCGCCTCGGTAGCCACCTCGATCACCACCGCCATCACGATGATTGCCACCTCGGTATCCGCCACCACCTTTTCGGTAGCCACCTCGACCGCCTCGATCTCTACCACCACCGTGCGAACTATATTTTTTAATTCGTTCGATGTCATCAAGAGTCTTTCCAATTATATCAGAACCTCGGATTTTATAATCTTCAGCGATAATTGAAGCGAATTTATAAAGTAGTGTTTTGTCATCATACTCATTCTCAAGCATAGTAACAAGTGTTGTTCCATCATCAGAATTTTCAGTCTCTTCAACTCTACTTGCAAAACTCTCCATTTTTTTCTCTCGAACTTCTGAGATATTTGGAATTACTTTTGTAATAAGTTTTGAACCTGTGCTTTTTTCGATTTTTTGAAGACTTCTATACTCTTGCGGAGTAATAATTGAAACTGCAAATCCGTCTCGACCAGCTCGACCAGTTCGTCCAATTCTATGAACATAACTTTCGCTATCAAAAGGAATGTGGTAGTTGAAAACATGAGTTACATCAGAAACATCAAGTCCTCGAGATGCAACATCAGTCGCAATTAAGATTTCACCATCTTTACTTTTAAAGTCTCGAATTACAGCTTCTCGAACTCTCTGTTCAATATCACCGTGAAGTGCTTTTGCTGAAAAACCTTGAGAATTTAAAATTCCTGCAACTCTATCAACTTCTCTTTTTGTTCGGCAGAAAATAATAGATTTTGTTGGGTTTTTGTAATCGATAAGTCGAACAAGAGCTTCGTCTCTCTCTCTCTCTTCAACAACATAGTAAGATTGTGTAATATTATCGTTTGTTACTTTGTCTTTTGTGATTGAGATTATTTTTGGATCAACAAGGAATTGCTCAGAAAGGTTTCTGATTTCATGTGGCATTGTTGCTGAAAAAAGTAGAGTTTGTCTCTCAGATGGCATGTAAGAGAAAATCTCTTTAATATCGTCAAGGAATCCCATGTCTAACATCTCATCAGCTTCGTCAAGAATGAGAGTTTTTGGAGAAATATTTATCGGGTCTGTAACCTTACCTTTGATGAGGTCAAGTAATCTTCCTGGAGTCCCAATAACAATTGATGCATTTTTAATATGATCCAATTGTCTTTTATACGAAGTTCCTCCGTAAATTGTAGCTGTTCGAATTCCTAAACTTCGACCGAATTTAAAAATTTCATCACTAACTTGAACAGCAAGTTCTCTTGTTGGAACAACAATTAGGGCTTCAACTTGCCCATTTAATTCTAAATTTGATAATACTGGCAATCCAAATGCTGCAGTTTTTCCTGTTCCTGTGTGTGCCTGTGCAACGACATCTTTTCCCTCTAAAACGGCAGGAATTGCTTCGATTTGAACCGGACTAGGCTCTACAAAACCAGCTATCTCTACTGCCTTGAAAACTTCTTGTTTTAAATTAAATTCTTTAAAATTCATGTTAATCTTTGTTTGTGAAAATCACAATTTATAATGTGTGTGTGTAATGTTTTTTGCTGTGAAGAACCAAATCTTGTGGGTTTGTTTGGAAATATTAAACGGAAAGTTTAAATATAAAGGTTCAAGCAGTAGTTCCTACCGCATATGATATACACACTTGTCTTAAAAATCAGCTTTTGTCTTACTGAAAAATATACAGGGGGAATTGTAACATAGTTTTAAAAATCATCTTTTTTATAAAATACAATTATAATGTGTAGATTTTGTAAGTTTTTTGTCCTTCTATTGTGGTAGATTCTACTAAAAATAAATTGGATTATAAAATGGATTATAAAATGGAAAAACTTTTTAAACCTCGTTCAGTTGCTGTTATTGGTGCTTCAACAAATACAGAAAAACTCGGCTATAAAATTATGTCAAATATTATCTCTTCTGGTTATCAGGGAAAACTATATCCTGTTACACCAAAAGGTGGTGAAGTTCTCGGGAGAAAAGCCTACAAATCTCTACTTGAAATTGAAGGTGAAGTTGATTTTATCGCAATTGTTGTTCGAGTTGATTTTGTTCATGATGTTATTCGTGAAGCTGTTCAAAAAGGAGTCAAATTTGCTGAAATTATCACTTCTGGATTTAGTGAAGTTGGAGAAAAAGAGCTTGAAAATGAAGTAGTTGCAACTGCAAAAGCTGGTGGATTGAGAATTATTGGTCCAAATATGTTTGGTGTCTATTCAAAAGCTTCTCACATGAATGCTACTTTTAGTGCGAAAAAAGTGCTTGAGGGAAATGTGGCGGTTCTTACTCAAAGTGGAGCGATTGGTGTTGCGATGGTTGGAAAAACTGAAGTTGAAAATGTCGGTCTCTCTTCTATTATCTCTTTTGGAAACAAAGCGGACATAAATGAAGCGGACATTGTTGAATATTTGGAAACTGATGAAAATACAAAAGCAATTCTTCTTTATGTCGAAGGAATTAAAGATGGTGAGAGAGTGCTAAAAAATCTCAAAAGTGTTGCAATGGTGAAACCGACAATTATTTTGAAATCTGGAGTGTCAAAACGGGGAGCAATGGCAGTTGCATCTCACACAGGTTCTCTTGCAGGTTCTGATCGAGTTTTCAATGAAATCATGAAACAGAGTGGAGTTTTACGAGCAACAACAATGAGAGAAGCGATAAATTGGAGTCAATTCCTCTCAAATTCCCCAGAGCCAAAAGGTTTTAACACTCTTGTAATTACAAACGGTGGAGGACTTGGAGCATTGGCAACAGACTCTGCGGAAAAGTGGAGTGTCGACCTCATCGAAGGTTCTGAATATATGAGTGAGAGATATAAAGCAATTGCACCAGATTTTGGAAGTTTGCAAAACCCAATCGATATTACAGGTGGTGCGGACGGAAATATGTATCGGAAAGCTTTACGATTAGCTCTCGAAGACCCACAAGTTGATTCCGTAATTGTTCTTGGAACTGAAGTTGCTGTTTTTCCTGCTGAAGATATTGAAGCAATGATTCGAGAAGAGTTGGAAATTGGATTGAAAAAACCTGTTGCCTTTTCATTTGTTGGCGGAAAAGAGATGGAAGAGCGAATAGTTGAAATGAGAAAAGATGGAGTTCCAATTTTTGCAGATGTTGATGATGCACTTTCTGCTTTTGGTGCAATGTATCGACGATACCGAAATTTGATCCGAAGCCGTGAAACTGTTTTGCGACCGCAATTAGACAAACTCGATAAAAGTTGTAAGATTGTTGAAAAAGCAATTTCTGAAGGTCGTGATTCTCTTTTAACAACAGAAGCAATGAAAATTCTCAAACATTTAAAAATCTCAAATCCAGAAAATGGTGTTGCTAAAAACAGCAAAGAGGCGAAAGAACTTGCGAAAAATATCGGTTTTCCTGTTGTTATGAAAATTCTTTCAAAAGATATTCTTCACAAATCTGATGCGGGTGGTGTTCTTGTTGGTCTTAAAAATGCAGATGAGGTCGAAAAAGGCTTTGAGAAAATTATTAAAAATGCAAAAAAATATAAGTCAAATGCAAATATCGAGGGAGTTGAAATTGTTGAAATGGTGAAATCTTCCACTGAAATTATTCTTGGTGCTAGACGAGATGAGCAGTTTGGAACAACTGTTATGGCAGGTGTCGGTGGAATTTATGTCGAAGTTTTTAATGATGTCTCTTTCCGTTCATATCCGCTGACTCGTGAAGAAGTTTCTCGAATGTTCAAATCTACAAAACTCCAAAAATTACTTGGCGGTGTTCGTGGTGAAGCTCCTCGTGATTCTGAAATTCTTATCGATACGATTTTAAAACTTGGTGAAATTGTTGAGAGTTGTCCAAAAATCAGCGATATTGAAATCAATCCACTTTTCCTTTACGAAAAAGGTCTGAAAGCAGTTGATGCACGAATTATTTTAAATACAAAAAAATAGCTTTTGTCGGAGAAATCCGACAAATTCCTAACTTTCACCAATTCTACTTAAAAATGTATCCCCAAAATCACTCAAAACATAGAAATCTGTTTCAACTAAAAAATGTCTATTTTCATACCAAAAATAGATAATGAGTTGAAAATTTCCATTAAGCTCTTTTGCAGTTTCTCGAAGAAGAATCATTTCGCTTTTGTTTAAAAAGAAGTTCAAATTTAAATATGTTTTTCCTCTTTTAACTGTTTCTGTCGTTGGTTCATCATTTTCAATAACTTTTGGTTCAATATCTTCTTGAGTTTTGCCTTTTTTTAACTTTTTACTTTTTTCGACGACCTCATCGAGAGTAAAAAACTTTTTATAATTAAATTTGACTTCACTCCCTTCCAATTTAATTAAAGTTCTCATTCCAATCGGTTTTGATAAATCCATCTCTTTTAAAATCTCAATTTCACTCGCAAAGAAAATTAGACTAACTTCACCAGAAGTATCTTCAATTTTTCCAATCGAATATGGATTACCAGCTTTTGAAATTTTTTCTTCACCAATATCTACAAAACCGACAAAAACCACTTCTTGTTCATGCTTGAAATTTACATTATCAATAATTTTAGAAACTTTTTTAAATTCGGAAATCTGTTCTTGAAATTCTTTAAATTTGGAATCTGAAAATTTCTGAATTGCATCATCTAAAGAAAAAAACTCTTTGTTTTCCAATTTAAAATTCTCATCTTCTATTTTTAAAGAAGCTTTAATTCCAATTGGTTTTGATAAGTCAAGTTGCTTTAAAATTTGCATCTCTTTACCAAACATCATAAATTCAAGTTCGCCTGTGAAATCTGATATTTTTCCTTTTCCGTAGAGATTTCCAGCATTTGATATTTTTTCCTCAAACTCAACAAAACCAACTAAAAATACTTTTTGCCAATTTTGAAAATCATCTTTTTCTGTTGTTTTTGAGATATTTTTTAATTTGGAAATATCTTCTCGATATTCGTCAAGTGGGTGAGCTGAAACATAAAAATTTAAAACCTCTTTTTCAAGTTCTAATTTTTCTTTCAGTCTATATTCAGTTCGTGGAACTAATTTTAGTTCTTTTGTATTTTCGGTGAAATTGTCATCATCTCCGAAAAGTCCCTCGGAAGCACTTTTTTGTAATTTGCCAACTTCACTAGCAAATTGCACAATTTTCTCAATTTCGTCAAGTAGTGTTTTTCGATTGTAATTCGTTTTGTCAAAACCACCTGCTTTAATTAAGGATTCAAAAGTTCCTTTATTTGGTTTTACACGATTTAAAAAATCAGGAATATCTTTAAATTCTCCATTTTTTTGAGCTTCTACAATTGTTTCAACTGCACTACCGCCAACACCTTTAATTCCTTCAAGCCCAAAAAGAACTGCTTCTTTTCCATCTTTTTCAACAATTGAAAAACCTTTTTGAGATTTGTTTATATCTGGAGACAAAATTTCAATACCCATTGTTTTTGCTTCTTCAACATAAAGTGCAATTTTGTCCATGTTTCGGCTTTCAGTTGAGAGAAGAGAAGCCATAAATTCAGCAGGATAGTGTGCTTTTAAATATGCAGTTTGGAAAGTGATCATCGCATAAGCGGCGGAGTGTGATTTGTTGAATCCGTAACCAGCAAATTTTTCGATGAGGTCAAACAGTTCTTCCGCAATTTCTCTATCAAGTCCCTGTTCTTCAGCACCGTCGGCAAATTGTGATTTATACTCTTTCATCAAATCAATCTTCTTTTTACCCATTGCTCGACGAACAATATCTGATTTTCCAAGTGAAAAACCACCAATTTTTTGAACAATTTGCATAACTTGTTCCTGATACACAATCATTCCATAAGTTGGATCTAAAATCTCTTTTAGCTGTTCAGGAAATTCCTTACCTTCAAATGGATAAAAAATATCTTGTCGTCCATGTTTTCGTTCAACAAAATCGTCTAACATTCCCGCTTCCATTGGACCAGGTCGGTAGAGAGCAATAAGTGCGATGACATCTTCAAAATTTGATGGTTTCATTCGCTTATTCAAATCTCGCATTCCGCCTGACTCGATTTGGAACATACCGATTGTTTTTCCCGCCGACATCATTTCGTAAACTTTTGGATCGTTCATATCGATGTCGTGCCAAACAATGTCAATATTTTTGTGTTTTTTAACCAAATCAATCGCACCAAAAATTACATCAAGTGTTTTTAAACCAAGAAAGTCAAACTTAATTAAATCAACATCTTCCAAATAATCAAGCGAATATTGGGTAACAAAGTCGCCCTCTTTTGAAAGGTGAAGCGGTGTTTTATTCCAAAGTGCCTCGTTTGAAATTACAAGTCCCGCTGCATGAATTCCTGTATTTCGTTTAAGTCCTTCTAGCTTTTCAGAAATATCCCAAACTTTTTGCAAATCAGGATTATTTTGTAGCGAGTCTGTGATTCTTGGCTCACTCTCTTTTGCTTTTTTCAGTGTAATTTTTAGCTCTTCAGGAATCAATTTCACAAATTCATTCACAATTGGTAGCGGAATATCAAAAACACGACTCACATCTCGGATTACTCCTTTTGGCAAAAGGGAACTGAAAGTTGTAACTTGTGCTACATTTTCCCGTCCATATTTTTCCTGCACATAGCGAATAATCTCTTTCCGTTTGTTTTGTGCAAAATCCATATCAATATCAGGCATTGAGACCCGTTCAGGATTTAAAAATCTCTCAAAAAGCAAATCATATTTTAGTGGATCGATGTCGGTGATTCTGAGAGCAAAAGCAACAAGCGAACCTGCTGCTGAATTATGAACCGTGTAATTTGTTGTTGTGTATGAGTGATCGTCTTTCACTGAAAAATCAAAAACTTCTGTTTTCTTCTTTGGGATTTTTGTGATTTTTCGAACTTTTAATTTAATGTGATCATCAAAAGTTTGATACTCTTCTTCATTGGAAGCAAAATGTGATTTTAAAACATATATATTATCAAGCACCTCAATAGATACTGGTTTATATGTGGATAACAAAAGCATTCTTGTATATTCAGCAATCTCTCTTTCTCTAAAAAAAAGTTCTAAATCTTCTGTACTGTTTGTATCACACATATTCTCAATATTATTACTTTGCCCTAATAACATATATAAAATGTTATTTTTTACTTCACTTGTTAAGCTATTTAATAAATTAAATAAAGTTTGAACATTATTTTTCTTGAAAAATGAGAAAAGTATTCTGTCTTGAATTATAAAAGTCTCTTTATCTTTACTAAAAGCTCTATAAACTTTATAACCCATTTCCAGTAAATAAATACCTAAATATCTTGACATAGAGCTACGATTTAAAACTAAATTAACAGTTTTATGCTTTTCATTTAAATAGCCATTGTATATATAATATATTATTAATTCAGCTAATAAATCTTTTCTAATATACCTTGAAACACCTCTTTCTGTTCGTCCAAAAAGTTCTACATCATCAAACTCTTCAACAGGTTCAAAGCTGTTTGATTTCTCATTGTAATTAAAAATTACAACTGGTTTTATAAAAATATCATTTTTGTAAAAAATTCTCTCTTTAATTAATTCAAAATCACTGTCATCATAAAAATTTAATAAATCAAATTTGATGTCATCTGAAGTATCTTCCAAATATTTTGGAATTGGTTGAAAAAGACAATCTTTTTCAGTTATCTCTTTTGCTTCTTTCCACTCACCATTTCCTAAATAGACTTTATGATCTCCAGTTAAAACAATTGGATTTACAAAATCTCCGTAAAAAGTCTCAATTTTATAAAGCTCTTCTTCTATTTCATATTTGAAAGTTTCTAAAACTTCTTTTTCTCGGTTTTTGTGGCTTATGACAATATCGCCAACCTGAACCTCATCGATACTTTTTTGAGTGAAACCAAATCCATCTTTTACATAAACTTGAGCTTCTTTTGTCAAACAGCCACGACCTGGTCCAACTGGAATATTTGTTTCACCAGAATAACGGACAAAGTCCCAAACGATCAACATGTATCCTGGAAACTTCATACTATTTATAGTATTTATTTCGTGTTCAAGTCGGTCTCGATATTTTTGATGTTCCTCTTCTGGCACAAATTTTAATCGCTCTTCCAAACCTCTCCGAGACTGTTCAGTAAAAAGAACAGCATCATTTTCAAACGAAAATCTCTCCTCTTTTTGTGGAAGTTCTAAATCTATCTCTTTTGCATATTCAAGTGTGAATTTAAAATTTGGTGGAGTCGGATTTCCTAAATTTAGTTTCAAGTTGCATTTGTCAGCAATCACATTTGTATTTTCAACTGCTTCAGGAATATCTTTGAAAACTTTTTCCATATCTGCGGGAGACTTGATAAAAAACTCATGAACAGTATGTCTCATTCGTTTTGGGTCGTTCCAAGTTTTTCCTGTTCCAATTGCCATATAAACTTCGTGAGCTTCAGAATCTTCTGCATTTGTATAGTGAGTGTCATTTGTCGCGACAAGCTGGATTCCCGTCTCTTTTGAAAGTCGGATGAGGTCGTTGTCGATATTAAATTGGTGTCCAATTCCGTGTCGCATAATTTCCAAATAGAAATCATCTCCGAAAATCTCTTTGTATTCTAAAGCAACTTTTTTTGCTTCTTCATACCCTTTTGAGCCTCTTTCCCGATTTTTATCACTCTGATTTAAATGAAAATTTACTTCACCAGCAAGACATGCAGAAGTGCAAACAAGACCTTCACTCCGCTCTTTCAACATTTTTTTTGGAATTCTCGGTTTGTAATACATATTTTCAAAAGCCTGAGAAGACAAATACATCAAATTTTGGTAGCCGACCTCATCTTTTGCATAGAGACAGAGGTGAAATATACCTTTCTCTTTCACTCCAAAATCGTGATTTGTTACATAAGCCTCCATTCCAATAATTGGCTTAATTCCTTCTCGACTCATTGTTTGATAAAAATCAATTGCACCGAACATATTTCCATGATCGGTGATTGCGACGGAACTCATTCCAAGCTCTTTTATCTTTTTTGCCACATTCTTAATTTTGTTTGCACCGTCAAGTAAGGAATAGTCGGTGTGAAAATGGAGGTGTGTGTAACTCATTCTAGTTTAGATAACTTAAATTTATAGAGACCTATAAAGAAGCATCATTCCTTTCTTAAATTCTGCTAAATTCTAGCAAATTCAGAATTTATTTTTTTAAACCGATAAGACTCTCTTTCTCAATTACATGATCACACTTATAACTATTTCGAGTTTCCACTTTCTGAAAATCAAAAAGATAGTTTATCGACTCAATCATCATATCAACACTACTATCATTTGACAATTTTTTCATCTTCTTACTCATTCCATGTAGAAATTTTTTGACAGATTTTTGTGCAATTCTCTCAATTTTTTCTCGTTCATTTTCTGAAATATAGCCTTTCTGTAGAGAATATTCTATTTCGTCTTTTACACTCTCATCAGCTTTTAAATAGATATTTTTGATAAGTGGCTCGACTGAAAGAGTTGAAATCCATTTAAAAAATCGTCCAGTAAAATCACCAACTATTTTATGTGCGGATTCGATTTCCTCTTTTCGTTCAAGTTCATTTTTTCTCACACTCTCCTGTAAATCATCAATTCTAAAAATAGAAATGTTCTCAAAATTACAATTTTCAATATCCTTTGGAACAGCAAGGTCAAACCAAAACCTCTGAAAATCAACATTTTTAATCATAAAATTGCGAATTATCGGTTCTTCTGAAGAAGTTGCTGAAAAAACCAAATCATTTGAATTGATAAGATTTTCAAGTTCAACAAAATCATGAACTTCAACACCTGCGACCTCATCGGCAATCTCTTTTGCTTTTGACCGTGTCCGATTTATAATCGTAACTTTAACACCTGCCGAATGCAAATATTGAGAAACAAGCCGACTCATTTCTCCAGAACCAATAACAAGTGCCGAAACATTTTTTCCATCAACTAATTCTAAAGCTTTTGAAACTGAAACACTTGCAATTGATACTTTCTTCTTTGAAATCGCAGTTTGTTGTCGAACTTCCGCCGAACACCGAAAACTATAATGAATTGCTCGAGAAATTTTTTGCCCCACAAATCCACCTTCAAATGCAAACTTGAAAGCATCTTTAATTTGTCCAACAATTTGAGTCTCCCCAATTACAAGCGAATGCAAAGACGACACAACTGAAAAAAGATGATAAATCGCCTCTTCCCGCCGAGAAATAGAAACAATTTCTAAAAGCTTTTCAAACGGTAATCCGCTGTGTTGCGAAATATCATAAAGTAGCGACCGTTCGCTTTTCTCAATTTTGTCCGCCGTAATAAAAAACTCGACTCGATTGCATGTGTTCAAAATCATAATTTCGTTCAAATAGACTTTTGCTCGAGTCATAAATTCAGAAAGTTTTCTATCGTCCTGAAATGAAATCTTGTCCCGATCGACAATATTTGTGTTTTTGTGCGAAAATGAGAGTAATAAATATTCCATTACGAACTCCTTTCAATAAGGGTTTCGACAATCTTTTTTAGCTCCACATCTTTTTCGTTAATTGAATTTAGAGCTTTTTCCGAAAACTCTTTTGCTAAATCGAGAGCTTTTTGTAGAGAACCACTTGTTTCTAACTCTTCTAAAATCCATTCACTTTCACTTTCTGAAAGCTCTTTTTTGTGAAAACTCTCAATAATTGCTTTTGTGCTTCGATCCGATTTTTGGTGTAAATAGATATAAGGAAGAGTTGTTTTTCCCTCAACAAAATCATTCATTGCAGGTTTTCCAAGTTGCTCAGAACTTGAAACAATGTCTAAAATATCATCAATAATTTGAAAAGCGAGACCTAAATTTTTTCCATATTCACCAAATTTTTCATCATCTCGACCTGAAATAATTGCCGAAGCACGACACGATGATTCTATTAAAGATGCTGTTTTTTTATAAATCATATCAATATATAAATATTCATCTACCGAAAAACTTTTTGACAAATTTACATCTAAAATTTCACCAATTGATAATTTTGTAACAGCTCCTGCAATAATTTCTATTATTTCTTTATCATATTTTCCAAGTTCCACAAATGCTTTTGAATAGAGAATATCGCCAAGCATAATAGAGATTTTGCTACCTTCAGTCGCATTTACAGAGGGAACACCTCGCCGAGTTTCTGAGTCGTCAATCACATCATCGTGAAGAAGTGAAGCAAGGTGAATAATTTCAACAATTGCTGAAAGTTCTACCATCTCATTTTCAAATTTTTCTCCACCGATGAGGTGCATTAATCGACTTCGCACCATCTTTCCAGTTTGAATAGTTTGAAATGTTTCGCTTATATATTTATCATTTAAACTATCAACCCAAAAAGATATTTGTTTTTTTACTTTGTTTAAAAATTCTTCTTTTTTCATATAACAATAAATAATTTACCTAAAAATTTGTCAAGTAGAAAAGTATATCGAAAAGAGAACTTTTTAATTTATTTTGAGATTTTTTTGTAGAGTTTAAAGCAGGATTCAAGACTCTGTTCATTTGCAACAAATATTTGAAAGTGATCAGGAATTGCTTTTTTTGTTGTCTCTCCGATTGCAATAAAAATTGCATCATTTGGAACTTCACTGTTTTTAAAAAGGCATTTTACAGAGAGAGGAGAAGTTGCAATAATAAAAGAGTTTTTCTCAATTGCATTGGATTTTTTGCAAACTGTTTGATACACAATCTCTTCTTTCTTAAAAACACCAAAATTTTGGAGATTTTTTCCAATTTCTCGAGCAACTTTTTGCGGACGAAAATATAGAAATTTTTTATCTTTAAATTTTTCCAAAATCAATTTTTCCAAACTTTCACCATTTCCCGATGAGGTCGCGAGAATTTTTCCACCAAATTTTAAAACTGCTTTTTTAGTTTTTTTTCCAACAGCAACTGCAGGATATTTTTTCCAATCTTCACTTATTCGATTTACAGCTTCTACTCCATTTTTAGAGGTAAAAATAAGTGTGTCAATTTCTGAAAAATCAATTTCTGGATCTAAAAATTGGATTTGAATTGTTGGATTTGAAATTGTTTCGTCAAATTTTGTCGGGGAGAGTAGATAAATTCTATTCAAATTTTTCCTTCTTGATTGTATAATGAGAGTATGCAGGTTTTTTATGAACATAATTATATTTCAAATGATAGTTTAGTTTCGTCAATTAGAAAAGATGTGTCGCTTCAAAGATACTTTACTTCTGATTTTGGTGGAATAAAAACCTCTTCATTTTGTGGCTCTCTCAAAGTTGGAAATAGCGATATTCTTATTTTGCCAAAGATTTCAAAGAGTAGAGATGTGAATTTTAAAATATTCACATACATGATTCTCTATTCACACGATATTAAAAATAGGGATATAGACTCTTCCACTTATCACGAAAACTTGCTTGAGGTTTTCATAGACATTTTTTCAAAAAGTTTGCTTGAAATAATAAACAGGAATGGTTTATACAAGGAGTATGTTTCTGTTCAAAATGAGAACAGTTTTTTAAAAGGGAAACTTATTCTTAAAGATTATATCTTAAAACGAAATGTTAGCAGTAAAATTTTATGCGAATATGATGAATTTAGTGCAAATCATAAATTAAATCAATTTTTTACCTACACAGTTCGGGAATTAAAAAAGTTTTCAAAGAACAAACTTTCTCTTATAAAACTTGAAAAAATATTTAGCGAAGTCGAACCAATTTACAACGAAAAAATAGAATTCAATCACTTAAACATAAGGTTTAAAGAGAATTTTAATTTGGCAAAATTTTTGTTAAAACACTTGACAAATAAGAAAATTAGAAACTCTGAAAATTTCTCATTTATGTTTGATATGGATTTGCTTTTTGAAGATTTTATTGGAAAGATTTTTAAGGAAGTTGCAAATGCTAAATTGCAAGAAGTTGGATATTTTGGAAATTTAAAATTGACTCCAGATATTGTTTTAGATGACCTCATCGTAGATTTAAAATATAAGATTTTTAAAGATGAAGTTAAAAAAGAGGACAAGTATCAAATGTATATTTACGGGAACAATTTTGAGCGAAAAAATACTATGTTGCTCTATCCAAAACATTTTAAAAATGTTGAGACAAAATTAAAGCTAGGCAATAATGAACACGGTTTAAATCTTTTTGTGAGAACAATTGATTTAGACTCTGACTCAAATTATAAAGAGTATATTTCAGAAATAAAAAAGAGAATAGAAAGGATTTTATATGATGAACGACTTAAGTGAAAAACTTAAAGGAATGAGTATATCAAATGACAATGATGTCGAAACTAAAAAGGAGAGTGAAGTAACAAAAGTAGAACAACTTGAAAAAGAGAATGATAAAGTTGAATTTTTCGTTAATGCCTCTATAAGTATTTTTATTAACGATGGACTTTCTCAAAACTACATGTTTTTCCGTGATGCTTTTAGGGAGTTAAAACTGCTTTTAGAGAGTGCTGAATATATAAATATGGGTTATGAACCTAAAGTTGAAAAAAGTGATGCAGTCTATTTTCAGTCTAAAAGTTTTACATTTTTCTGTGCAACTGGAGAAAAAGGATTTTTAAGAGTTTTCCGTATCGAAAAAAGTGCTGAATACAATGAAGTGCAAGTTCGCAATGTCTTTAGTTTAATTGAAGAGTTAAATTGGAGCAAACCGAATTCTCATTTAGAGTATCTCTATTTCTCCCTAGATGTTGATAGAGGAATGATTAGTGGTGATTTTTTAAATGAGTTTTCAAACGATTCGATTCCTATTATATTTGAGACTGATAAAGTTCGAGAAGAGGATATTTTTTATGTAAAAGAGTATTTTAAAAACTCACAATATGTTGAGCTTTCTAAGGACAAAGAGAACTTAAATCTATATATTTACGGCTATAAATTAAAAGCGATTTTAAGTAGAAATAGAAACCACCTTTTTATTTTTAATATTGTTCTTGACTCTAGTAGTAAAAAGAGAGATTTCTATATTGATAGCTCAATATTTAAATTTGGTTTGACTCAAGAAGAAGTTGATAACAAAGCAACAAATCCAGATGTAGACAGATTTTGGAATAGAGTGAGTCCGAAATTGGAATACTGTTTTAGCAATGTTCCAGACAAGGATATAGAACTAAATTTTCAAGCTCCAAAACACAATATTCCATTTAATAACGATATTGCAAATATTAAAAACGAGATTGTTGAACTTTTTTATAGAGGAAATCGAGCAATTATCTACACAAGCACACTCAAAATAGAGGCGATTGTTCATAAAACAAATTTCGATGTTAATGTAGATTTAATCCGACACAATGGAAATCGAGAAACTCATAATAACTATGAGAAATTCCTTGTCAAAGGTTCTATCTTCGATGTTACCCAAGGGGACATAAAACAAAATAGAAAAGATAATCACAATCTTGTCTCTTTCCTAAGAAGCGGTTGCAAGAAAAAAGAGCAACAAAAAATTATTGAAACTCCTAAAATTGAATCAAAACCAGTTTTGACATCTAACAAGCAAGTAGCTTACAATTTTAAAAATATTATTCTTTCTGGAGTTGCTGGAGTTGGAAAAACTCACAACTACAAAAAACTTATCTCTCTTATTGAAAATGGTGTTCCTGAAAAAGATATTTTTAATGAATTGGTAAAAAACGATGAGGTTTTCTATGCAGATTTTAAAGATCGTGTTGAATTTATCACTTTTCACCAAAGCTACTCTTATGAAGAGTTTATTGAAGGTTTCCGACCAAATGAACATGGTGGAATTTCAATTGAGAGCGGAGTTTTTAAAGACTTTGTTGATCGGGCAAAAAGAGACCAAAAGCAGAAATATTACTTTGTAATTGACGAAGTCAATCGTGGAAACATCTCAAAAATCTTTGGTGAGCTTATCACTCTAATTGAAGATACGAAACGAGAAAATCTCTCCGCAAAATTACCTTACTCGAAAGAGAATTTCACAATTCCGAAAAACCTTTTTATTATTGGAACTATGAACATTACAGACCAATCAATCTCTAAAATTGATATTGCATTGCGACGACGATTTATTTTTGTAAATATTGTTCCAAAACCGCAATTAGTTTGTGAAGAGTTCCGAGAAAGATTTGTTGAATTAAACAGATTTATTGGGGATAATTTGGGCGACGATTACTTGATTGGACACTCATATTTTATGAGATGTAATGGTGAGAATTTAAACTTTATTTTAGAACATCAAGTGATTCCGCTTGTTCAAGACTATTTTTATGGAGATAGAGAGAGTTTGGAGGCAATCGCTTCAATTTTGGTTTAAAAAAATAGTTTTGATTTGATTTAAAAAAACAATTGTATTAGAATTTAAATAACTTTTTTTAAACAGGTAAATAAATGGAAAAAATAGTTTTAAATTCCCCTCTTGACATGCATTTGCATTTAAGAGATGGTGATATGTTGAATGCAATTGGAAAATACTCGTTCTCTCAATTTTCTGGTGGTCTTGTTATGCCAAATATACTGCCACCAGTAACAACGAAAGAGGATTTGGAGAGTTACAGAAATCGTGTTTTAAGTGCTGTTGCAAACGAACCTTTTAAACCGTACATGTCAATCTTTTTTAAAAAAGAGTATGACAAAGAGTTTTTAAAATCGATAAGAGATGATATTCTTGTTGTAAAGCTCTATCCGAGTGGAGCAACAACAAATAGCGAAGGTGGTGTTGTCTCAATAAACCTCGATGAGGTCGGCGACACACTTAAAGCGATGGAAGATTTAAGAATTCCACTCTCAATTCATGGTGAAACTCTCGGAGATTCTTTTGAACGGGAGGCGGAATTTATTCCAACTTTTGAACTTCTTGCAAAAAGTTTTCCTAAATTAAAAATAGTGATGGAACACATTTCAGATCACAGAACTCTCGGAATTCTCGATAAGTATCCAAATCTCTTTGCAACTGTAACACTTCACCACTTGACAAAAACTCGTGATGATCTTCTTGGTGGCTCTCTCAACCATCATCTTTTTTGCAAACCAATTTTAAAACGAGATATTGACAGGGAGACAATTCGGGATTTTGTCTTTTCTGGACACTCAAAAATTATGTTTGGTAGCGATTCTGCACCTCATCGACCAGAGGCAAAAATGAGTGGTTCTGCTGGTGTCTTTTCTGCTCCTGTTCTTCTTGAAGGTCTAACTACTCTTTTTGATAATTTTGGGAAACTAGATCTTCTTCAAAATTTTGTTAGTGAAAATGCAAAACGGATTTACGAAATCAATCCTCCAAAAAGAGAGATTGTTTTGGAGAAAAAAGAGAAAAATGTCCAAAAACTCTATGGCGGTGTTGTTCCTATTTTTGCAGGTGAAACTCTCAATTGGAGTATTGTTTGATTTATATTGAAAATTTGACAGACTTGTCTATTCCTGAAAAAGAGATTACAGATATTTTAAATGTTTTTTCTCAAAAAGAGGTCGAACTTGTTGTTTGCGGGAATGAAAAGATTAGAAGTATAAATAAAAATTTCCGTGGAAAAGATGAACCGACTGATGTTCTCTCTTTTCCTGTTTTGGATGAAACTGGATTTTCTCCACTTGGTAGTATTGTGATTTCCGCAGACATTACAAAAAATGTTAGTAGTGTTCTTGGACATTCAATTGAGAAAGAGTTTCAGGTTCTTTTTCTCCACGGACTTCTCCATCTATTGGGTTATGACCACGAGACAGACAACGGAGAAATGCGGGAACTTGAGATGAAATATCGTCAAAAATTTGACCTGCCAGAAAGTTTAATCGAGCGAATTTAAATAAAATCTAATTGGATAAAATTCTATCAGTGTCAAAATTTAATAAATTTTAAAGGTTTCTTTTGGAAAGAACAAAAGATGAATTATTAGAAGAAAATATACAACTGAAGCAGATAGGCGGGATTGTTGATGACTTCTTAATTATTACAAAAACTGATCCACAAGGAAAAATTACTTATGCAAATAAGAGTTTTCAAAAAATAAGCGGATATTCGCTAGAAGAACTTCTTGGTCGTTCTCATTCACTTGTTAAACACCCAAAAGTTCCTAGCAGTTTTTACAAAGTTTTATGGGAAAAAATTTCAAACAAACAGCCTTGGCGAGGAGTTGTTAAAAATATAAGTAAAACTGGTCATACTTACTATGTAGAATCATATATAAAACCAATTTTAAGTATAGATAATGAAATTATCGAGTATGTTTCTGTTCGTAAAGATATTACAAAAAGAATTGAAAAAGAGCGAGAAGTTCGAAGAGAAAAGATATTTTTTGAAGATGTCTTGAATCGTCAAGACTCTATTATTGTTTTAACAGATAAAAAACAGGGAATGCTTGATGTAAATAATAAATTCTGGGAATATATTGAGTTTAACAATATGGCAGAGTTTAAAAAACACTTTCATTGTATTTGCGATCTTTTTGTTTTTGATGATATGCTTGGAAATATCTGTGTTGAAAATTGTATGGAAGAGATTCACAAATCTCCCGATGCCGTTCACAAAGCAAAATTTGTTGATGGTGAAGGAAATATAAGTTTCTTTATTGTTAAAGTCGATGAAATTAAAGTTTCAGAAAGCAGAGCAAAAAAATATAATATAGAGAGTGATACAATTTTTCTTGTTACACTTCATGATATTACAGAGCTTGAATTAGCTTTACAGAGTGCAAAAGCGGCCACAAATGCTAAATCTCGTTTTCTTGCAAATATGAGTCATGAAATCCGAACTCCGATGAATGGAATTTTAGGATTTACAGAACTTCTGAAAAAAACACCTCTCACTGAAGAGCAAGGAAAATATCTTTCAACAATTTCATCAAGTAGTAAAACTCTGCTCGGAATTATTAATGATATTCTTGATTTTTCAAAAATTGAGAGCGGAAAACTTGGGCTTGAAACAACACAATTCTCACCAATTAGTGAATTTGAACCAACAATTGAACTCTTTTCAGCACCCGCACTTGAAAAAAATATCAAATATCTTGTTTTTGTAAATCCTGCTTTTCCAAAACAGATATCTCTTGATTCGCTTAGAGTTAAGCAAGTTATTAGTAATCTTGTTGGAAATGCGATCAAATTTACTCCAGAAAAAGGAACAATTGAGATTGATATTACTTTCCGAAGAATTTCACCAGAAAAAATAAAACTTCACATCTCAATAAAAGATAGTGGAATCGGAATTCATGAAGATAAGCAAGAAGAGATTTTTTCTCCTTTCTCTCAAGCAGACAACTCTATAACTCGTAAATATGGCGGAACTGGACTCGGTCTCTCAATTACCAAAAGTTTTGTTGAGTTGATGGGTGGAAAACTTCAGTTAAATAGTGAAGTTGGAAAAGGTAGCCGATTCTTCTTCGACCTCATCGTAGAAGCAAACAATGAAAAAAACTTAGAACTTGATTGGCTGAAAAGAAAAAATACACTTATATATTTACCAAACGGTGATACACCTGAAAGTATTCTTCTTGAAAAATATCTTTACGGTTTTGGTTTTCGAGTTGAAAAAAGCACAAACATAAATTTCTATAAACACTCTGAACTTGCTTGGATTCTCTCTTCAACAATTGATGAATTTGAGTTTATGAATATTATAAACAGAGTAAAAGATGTTCCTTTTATTGTTATTGATGCTGGTGAAAAATGGTTAAAGGAGTTTGGAAAAGAGAGAGTCCCTTATCGTGTCAAGCTTCCTGTAACAATTTCTAGAATTTATGATGTCATTATTGATAGCTTAAAAGAGGGAGAGGAAGAAGAGAAAGAGCATTTCAGTGATTTATCTGATCAAAAACGGAAAGATGGAAAACTCTTTTTTGAAAATGTTTCTGTTCTTGTTGTTGAGGACACAGAAGTAAATCAGATGTTTATTGAAATTCTCCTAAAAGAGTACGGAATTGAGCCAGACATGGCAGACAATGGACGAATTGGTGCGGACAAAGTCGCCTTAAAAGAGTATGATTTAGTTCTTATGGACATAAATATGCCTGTTCTTGGTGGAGTTGAAGCAACTCATGAAATCCGAAAAATGCCACACCGAAAAGATACAAAAATTGTTGCACTAACGGCAAATGCAATGGCTGGAGATCGCGAGATGTTTATTCGTGAGGGAATGGATGAATATCTTTCAAAACCTGTTGAAATTCCTGAACTTGAAAGAATTCTTTCAAAATTTCTTGTCAAAAATAGCAAAATTCTTAAAGAAAAAGAGAATTCTAAAGAGATACAGAATGGGAGTGTGGATGTTCCAAAGGACTCTTTTGATGCAATTTCCCAAGAATCTATTAGTCGAGAATTGATGTTACCTCCTCAAATTGTTGCCAAACTGATCAACAAATTTTTTGATGGTGTCTATATCGATTTTCAAAATATTGAAACAGCAATTTCTGAAAAAGATACAACAAAAATAAAAGAGATTGCACATAAAATTAAAGGTTCATCTGGAAATTTACGATTCGTCTATCTTTCTGAATTGATGAAGAAAATTGAATTTTCTGCAAAAAGTGGAAAAACTTCTGGTTATGACAAGATTTTAAAATCTGTCAAAAATGAACTAAGCCGAATTAAAGAGAATGTTTTATGAAGGAAAAAAATGAGTGATTTACCAAAATGTAAAAAGTGTGAAAGTCCTTACACTTATGAAGACCGTGGGCTTTTTGTCTGTCCAGAGTGTGGATATGAGTGGAGTGTTGATGAGGTCGAAGAGGAAAATAGTCTCGTTGTTAAAGATGCAAACGGAAATGTTTTGCAAGATGGAGACTCTGTTACAGTTATCAAAGATTTAAAAATAAAAGGTGCTTCTTCAAGTATAAAAGTTGGAACGAAAATCAAAAATATTCGACTTGTTGAAAGTTCTGACGAACACAATATTGATTGTAAAATTGCGGGAGTTGGTTCTATCAAAATCAAACAGAAATTTGTCAAAAAGAACTAGGATATTTTTATGAGAGATGGAATTAGCGATGATGCGATAAAAGTCCAAATGGTTAAAAATATTCTTGATTTGGCAAATTCTGAAACATCAGAAGAAGATCGAGAATTTGCTCTCCGAATGTTGCGAAAATATTCAAATTTGAGTATGAAATATATCAAAGAGAATGCTTATTACGAAATTGCATTTATAAATTTTGTTTCAAAAGTAACAGATGATCATGAACTTGAAGCACAAACTATGCAAAAAATTTCAGAAATGTTTACGACAAAATCATTCACAAAAGAGCGGGATGAAGAATTAAAAAATATCTTTCGTAAAATTCTGAGTGAATTTGGTGAAGAGTATAAAGAGAAATACGAAAATACTCCAAATGCAGAAAAGCCTATTCCTGATGTTCTTCAAGTTATTATGGATTACATTGTTGAAAATAATTTAGAACCGACACTTGCAAAAGACATTGGACACTATTTTCACAACATGATGGTAGAAGTTGTTGTTGATGACACCTTTGAAGATTTCAAAAATAAAAATCTTTTGGAACAGCTTCAAACTTTAGATATTAAATTGAGAGCAATGGGTGTTGATATTGATGCGGGTCGAGAAGAGATCGAGGAAATTATGGAAAATGAAGTTTAAATATTTGCCCGAATGGAGAGTTCAAAAAGGAACAATTTTGATTTTTCCAAAACGGAATTCTGATTGGAATTGCTGTTTTTCTGAAGTTGAAAGAGATTTTAAAAATTTTGTAGAAAAAGTTGCGAAATTTCAAAAAGTATATTTGATTTCAGCGGAAAAATTGGATTGGAAAATTGAGAATCTCCAAATTATTTATGGCATTGATTACAACGACACTTGGGGGCGAGATTCCCTTGGTTTAGTTGTCTCAAATGGAGAAAGTGAAAAAGTCATAAATTATAATTTTAATGCTTGGGGCGGAAAATTTGATTCCACTTTGGACAATCAGATTTCTCGGAGACTAGAAAAAAAAGGTTTTTGGTCTGACCTCATCGATATAGATTTTACAATTGAGGGCGGAGCAGTTGAAACCGATGGCGAAACACTTTTGATAACTGAAACTTCTGTTTTGAACTCAAATCGTCCAAAAAATAGCAATCGCGATGAGGTCGAAAAGAGTTTAATTGAAAATTTGGGTGCTGAAAAAATTGTTTGGTTGAAAGAGAGTTTTTTAGCTGGAGATGACACCGACGGGCATATTGACATGTTGGCAAGATTTTCCAAAAAGGGCGAAATTCTCTATTCACTTCCAAAAATTGGTACTGAATTAAAAGAGAAATTTCCAAATCACAATTTAGTTAAATTTCCAAGTCCGACTTTTGAAAATTTTCCTGCAACTTATCTAAATTTTATTTTTGTAAATGGTGGAATTCTTTTCCCAACTTACGGAGTTTCAGAAGACTTGGAAGCTGAGAAGATTTTTCGTGAAGTTTTTCCAAATCGGGAAATAGTTCCAGTTGATAGTCGGAATTTCATTCGTCAAGGTGGATCGCTTCACTGTTTGAGTATGCAAATTTAAGTTGCAAAAAAGCATTTTTTGAGTATAATTCCGATCACGATTTTAAATCGTTCGGGTCAATAGCTCAGCTGGTTAGAGCAGACGGCTCATAACCGTCTGGTCCGGGGTTCAAGTCCCTGTTGACCCACCACTACAAATTCAATTCAATGTTAAAATAGTCTGCAATATCATTTTTAATAAGTTTTAAAAGCTCTTCTGTTGTTTTGCCATCTTCTGGGAACGAGACATAAGCAGTTGGAATTTCAACTTCTTCAAAAAACTCCTCAAGCATTCTTTTTACATGTACAGCCCCACTCCCGTCTGTTTGTTGTAGAATAAAAACAAAATTGTGTCCATTCTTAAAAACAAGATCGGAAGTTCTGAGTTCTTTAGCGATGAGGTCGATTTTGTCATCGTCAGTTTTATCTCGACCCTGAACGAAAAATATTGTTAAAGTTTCGTTATTATCTTTATCGAATCTTTCAATTCTGTTAATTTGCGAATTTACAAAGTTTCGCAATTCTGAATAAACCATTTTGGTTGCAGGCATTAAAATCTCTTTAAAGTTTTGAGTTTAATGTTACCAAAAAGTTTTTAAAAAGGTGTTACTTTCGTCCGAAGAAAAGAGTTCCTTTTTCAAACACTCCATTAAGAATAAAGTTTTCAACATGATTTAAATCGAAGCCAGAAGTTAGAAAAGTGGGGATACCATATTTTTCTAATATTTTTGCGGATTTAAGTTTTGTAACTATTCCGCCTGTGGCAAATTCATTATTGGGGGAAGCAGTTTGAACTAATTCGCTGTCGCTGATTTTATCAACATATTTTTTAATTTTTGCATCACTATAAATTTTCGGATTTTTATCATAGTATCCGTCAATATCAGAGAGTAAAACAAGAAGATTGGCATCAGAAAGATTTGCCGTGTGGGCTGATAGAGAATCATTATCACCAAAAACAAGTTCATCAATTGCAACAGCATCGTTCTCATTAATAATTGGAACAATTCCGTTTTCTAGCAGAACTTCAATATTGTTTCTAGCATTTTTCCTTCTCTTTTTTGAAACGAAATCTGATTCAACAAGTAGAATTTGAGCAATATTTATTCCAAAAATACGGAATTTTTTGTAGTAAATGCTCATAAGATATAGTTGTCCGATTGAAGCAAGAGCTTGTCGGTTTTTAAGTAAGGATTTATCGAGAGGAACTTTTTTGTACCCCGCAGAAACTGCACCCGAAGTAACAAGAATGACATCTATTCCTGCCTCTTTAATTTTTGCAATAAGCGAAACTAAATTTATAATTCGATCTTTTGCAATTTCATCACCTTGTGAGAGAACGGCACTGCCAACTTTTATAACTATTCTTTTTTTCAATTTTCTCCATTCTTTTATAGATTTGGGGTCTATTATATAGAAATTGTAAAAATCAGAGTTTTATAACTTTTACTTCTTTCTTGACTTTACCAAACCTACTCCAAAAAAGCTAAACATAATAATAATTGCTACTGTTGAAACGATAATTTCTGTTGTAACTGGTTCGTTGAACATCTTAAATCCTTTTCAATAGATTAAAAATTTTATCAAAAAAATCGCTTTTTTATTTAAAAAATTTTTGCTACCATAAGAGTTAATTTGATTAGATGAAAATTTAAAAAAAAGGAGTCGAAAAAGATGATAGCAAATTATCCAGTTTTAAAATTTTTCAACTCAAAAGACTTACTAAAAATAGTTACACAAGAGTTAGATGTAAATTTGGAAATTCCACATCTTGCCTATATTGAAATAAAGAAGCCAAATCCAAAAGTTCTGCTTTTTATAAATCCAGTTGATAGAGAACTTGGGATTAAATATAAAACTCCAGTTGTTATGAATATTTTTGCATCAAAAGAGCTTATTCAACTTGCATTAACGAGAGGAATTGGTGAGATTATTAATGAGATTGAGAAATTTTTAAAGTATAGACCGCCATCAAGCTTCGCTGGAAAAATTGATTTATTAAAAGATATATTTTCACTTCGGAATGTGTTTCCAACAAAGATAAAAAAAGATGTTCGAGAAACTCATAAACTTTTCCGAGGCGGATTAAATAAATTACCAATTTTAAAAACTTGGGGTGGAGATGCTGGAAAATTTATCACAATGGGGCAAGTTTATACACACTCTTTAGATGGCGAAACTGTTAATTTAGGAATGTATCGATTGCAAGTTCATGATGATGACACTCTTGGAATGCATTGGCAAATTCATAAAGATTCTGCACAATTCTTTTTAGAATATAAAAAGGCAGGAGAAAAAATGCCTGTTACGGTCGCGATTGGCGGAGACCCGCTTTTTACTTGGATTGCGACAGCACCAATGCCACACGGAATAAACGAACTTCTGCTTTATGGATTTATTACAGGAAAAAGTCCAAAACTGATAGAAGTAAATACGAATTTTGTTCCTGAAGATAGCGATATTATTATCGAAGGTTTTGTTGATCCTGAAAAGTTGATTCCAGAAGGACCTTTTGGAGATCACACTGGATACTACACACTTAAAGAGGATTATCCAGCGATGAGAGTAAATCACATCTGGACAAAAGAGCATCCACTCTATTATGCGACAGTTGTTGGAAAACCTCCGATTGAAGATAAGTTTATGGGTTGGGCGACTGAAAGAATTTTCTTACCACTGCTAAAAACAACGGCACACGACCTCATCGACTACTCTATGCCAGAAAATGGAGTTTTTCACAATTTGATTATTGGAAAGATGAAAGTGAAATATCGGGGACATGCACAGCAATTTATGCATGCATTTTGGGGAATTGGTCAAATGAGTTTTGTAAAACATGCTGTTTTTGTTGATGAAAATGCACCAGATTTACGAGATATTGACACTCTTGTTCCTCACATTTTAAACCGAATCTCTTTTGAAAAAATTATGGTCTCTTCTGGTGTTCTTGATGCCCTTGATCACTCCTCTCCGCAATCTCTTGTTGGCGGAAAACTTGGAATTGATGCAACTGGCGATGAGGTCAGAATGGTTAAATTAAATCTGATTTCTGATGAACATCTCATGAAAAAAATGAAAGTTGCTTGTAACGGATGCAGTGTTGATGTCGTTGGCTTAAAACAGTATTTTACAAACACTCACAACCCAATTACTTTTATGACAATTAATAAAAAGACAGGAATGAAAGGTAGATTACCAATTTTTGAAGATTATCGAGAACACATGAGGATTCTTGTTATTCTTGACGAAGAACGAAATGAGCTTGATAATCTCTACATGCTTCTTTGGAGAGTTTTAAACAACATCGATTCACAAAGAGATATTTACATAAGTAGAAATTTCTATGTTGTTGATGCTACAAACAAAAACAAGGAGTATGATGACTTTGAGAGAGAGTGGCCAGATGATGTTCTTTGTGATGAAGATACACTTAAAACACTTGAACAAAAAGGTCTTATCTCAATAAATGAGGGATTTGTAAAACAGTTTGGACTTCTTTAAGTCTGTTCGGGAAATTTCCCGAACACTTTTTGTTTAAAAAGAGTAGTTTGCAAAAACTCCGTATCTTGTATAATCTTCATCTTCTTCACTCTCTTCATTTGCCTGATTCCACCCATTCCAATAAAGATCAATTGCAAAATCATCATTCATTGAGTAGCTAACCATTAAATCTATCTCATTTATATCTTCTTCAAGATTATCACCATTCATTGTTAAATAGACTCCTGAAACTGAAACTTCTTCAAGAACTTGGTATCCAGCTGAAAATAGATAGGCATTTGATTCTGTTCCTCCACAAGGAATAAACATATTGTTTGCACTTGCATAATATGGTCCGCCACCAAATCCAGCTTGAGCCTCAATATCTCCAGTTGCACTATTAAAAGCAAATCCTAGAGATAAATCATAAACTGAGGCTTCAAGCAAACCTCCAATCACAGAACCATCTTTCTCATCAACATTTAAATTTTTGAAAAAAGCATATTGACCAGCAATGTCAAAAGAGAGATTTTCATTGATTCCAAAAGAGTAAGAGGCATCAGCATAAGAGAGAGATTGATCCATTCCTGACGAATCAACATCATTTAAATAGTAATGCCAAGCTTGAGCAGAAATTCCAGTCTCTTCATTTGAGTATATTCCAGCAAGAACTGAAACACCATCTCCCTCAGTTAAATCAGAAAATTTATTTTTTATCTCTGCATCATAACCTGCTTGAGCTGTAACACGACCACCAACAAATTTGAAATTATCAATTGGATTGATTTCAATTAAAGCAACCTCATAAATATCTGGAGTCATTCCCATATCATCTGGATCAGCAAAAGGAGTCTCAATTACTTTTTTACCAAGAATAATTTCTGTTTTACCAATAATAGAATCTTCACTAAAGAGTTCTCCAGAAATATAAGCTTCGCCAACAAAAGAGTAGCTTTTTCCTTCATTGTTATGTAACCAACCATCTGTATTTTGTCCAAACATAATTTGAGATGTGTAGTAAGTTGTTGTAAATCTAAAATTATTAATAACTGGAGTTTGAAGAGTTATCCAACCACCCGTTGCTATATCTGTTGTTGCATCATCACTTTCAACTGCTTGAGAGGTTAGAGCTGTTCTTAAATTTCCTGAGAGAGTCCAATTATTTTTATTATCTTCTGCAAAAAGTGTAGAGCTTGAAACGAGCAAAGTTGCCACAACCAAACTAATCTTTTTCATTATAAATCCTAATAGTTTTTATTTCAGTAAAATTTTAACTTAAATAAAAAGAAATAGGTTTTTAAATTATATTTTTATAAGGTTTTGATGGTTCGAGACAAGAGTCTCGAAATGGATTTAGAAGGAGTAGTTTGCAAAAATTGTGTATCTTGTAAAGTCTTTCTCTCCCTCATTCCAAGTTGCCATATAAAGATCAAGAGCTAAATCATCACTTACGGAATAACTTGCACTTAAATCAACTTCACTCCAATCATCATCAAGATTATCACTACTCATTGTCATATATAGAGCAGAGAGTGAAAGTTCTTCTGTAACTTGGTAATCAGCTTTTCCTGAAAAAGCTGTAATATCGGTAACACCTGGAGCAGCAATTGTTAAATAAATGTTTGCAATTGTGTAATATGGAGCAAAACTGAAACCACCTTGAGGAGCAATATCACCACTTGCTGTATCCATTGCAACTCCAAGACTTAAATCAGAAATTGAAGCTTCAATTTTTCCACCAACAAGAGAACCATCTTTTTCATCAAAATTTAATTCTTGGAAAAGTCCATACTCAGCTCCAACAGAAACAGACATATCCTCACTTAAACTCATTGTATAAACAAAGTCAGCATAAGTTAAAGACATATTTAAACCAGCTCCATCTACATCATCTAAGTAATAATTCCATGCTTGAGCAGAAATTCCAGCTTCTTCATCAGAGTATAGACCAGCAACAATTGAAACACCATCACCTTGAGTTAGTTCAACAAATTCATCTTTGCTTTTTGCACCTGCTAGAGGAGCATCGTATCCACCAATTTTTGTTGCCCGTGCAGCAATAACTGTTAAGTTTTCAATTGGATTTGCTTGGAGCATAGCAAGTTCAAATGAGTCTGGAGACATTCCCATATCATCTGAATTTGCAAAAGGAGTTTCAATAACTTTTCGACCAATTGTAATATCTGTTTTACCAATTATAGAATCTGAACTGAAAAGTTCTCCAGAGATATATGCTTCACCAAAATATGTATAACTTTTTCCGTTTGTTTCACCAGCTCCACCACTGTGTAACCACCAATCACTTTTTTGACCCATTAGAATTTGAGAAGTAAAAAGACTTGCTGTAACACTGAAAGTATTGACTTTTGGAGTTTGGAGAGTTAGCCAACCACCAGTTGCAGCACCTGTATTTGTTACACTATCTGTATTAGGTGCATCAACTGTTTCTGCTGTATAACCTGTTCTTAGATTTCCAGAGAATTCCCAATCATTTTTATTATCTTCTGCAAAAAGTGTAGAGCTTGAAACGAGCAAAGTTGCCACAACTAAACTAATATTTTTCATCTTTTTTCCTTGTTTTATTCTTAAGCCAATTATTAATATATTGTTAAATCGGAACTTTTAGAATTATATCTAAGATTACTTTATGTTTATATTAATTTGGTGAAATTACATCTGTTCCATCTCGATTTGCCGAATGGAAAATTGTTACACCGCTAATATTTGAGAAATGTTGCATAAGTAATTTTTGTAAAGTTGGTTCGATTGAAGGCAAAAACCAGCCATTATTACTAATAACAATCATGAACGGAGGCGAGTTTTGGAAAAGCTTTTCACTTGTTCCCTCATAGCAAATTGCATTTCGGATTTTGACCTCATCGATAATAAAATCAGTTGGAGTTTTTGCGGGAGTGAAATCTTTAACACCGTCAAAAAACATTTCACTAATTTTATCTTTGATAATTTTTGGAAGAGGAATATATTCACCGAACGGAACAAGAACAACTTTTTTACCAATTTGCAAATTTCCATCTTTGAAAAAATATGTGGCATTAAATTGCTCTCCATTTTCTGAATAGAGACCGCCCGTAAAAATTGCGATTTGGTGCGAAAGAAATTTTAAATTCTCCAAAACTTCAGGATAGCGATTTATGTAAATTGGAAAAGTGCTTTCTGGCAAAACAACAATATCTTGTTTTTCATCAATTGCTTTCTCTATTTGTGCAAAATTCATATCAATAATTTTCCAACGATTTTCTGGTAACCATTTTTCTTCTTGCAAAATTTGAGTCTCCACAAGTTTAATATCTAAAGGAAACTCTTTTGTAACTTTTTCCCGAAAGTCAATTGCAAAAAGGAGAAGAAGCGGAGCAAAATACAAGAATTTCTTTCTTTCAAGAAATGCAAAAATTGACAGTGCGATTGAGAAAACAATAATTGCAAATTGCCAAGTCTCTGTTCCAAATGGTGTATTTACAAAAATGATTTGCGGTTTAAACCAATTAAATCCAAACGGCTCAAAAAAAGTTAGCAAAATAAAAAGAGAAGCTTTTGTGGAAATCCGATCAAAATATCCGACAATAAAAAAGAAAATCCCGTAGGCAATTCCAAGCAGAATTATTGACGGCGGAATGAGATACGGAAATCCGTAATATTGCATTGAAAACGGCATCCAAAAAAACCACAAGATTCCTGTAAAAAACCCTGTCCAAAAAAATACTTTTCTTTCGTATTCAAAAAGTAAAAATCCAATTCCTGAAATCCCCAAAATTGTTTCTATAAATTGGTTTTCAAATCCAAAGTGGTGAAGATAAATAAATGCGGAAAGGAGTGATGCAACTCCAAAACTCTTTAAAATTTCTTTAATCATTTTAGTAAATTTAAAACATCAGAACGGATTTTTTCGGGAATCATCTCGATATTTTTTCCGTTTCGGATTTCTGTCGAACTCACGACCTCATCGACATTTAAGAGTTTAAAACCGTTTGGCACTCTAATTCCATTTCGAGTAGCAACAACCCAATTTACAAGCGAGTCGATTTCTTCAAATTCATCCCATTTCTGAATCGAATTTACATTATCCGCACCGATGATGAGGTTGATGTTTTCGTATATTTCTGAAAAGTGTCGAACACTCTCAATTGTTAAAGTTGGACGACCGTTATCAATTTCAAAACGAGAAATTTCTACATTCTCATTATTCTCAAAAAGCTTTGTCAGTAACTTGAATCTATCTTCTGGTGCAATTTTAAAATTACTTTTCCACGGATTAAGAAAATTTGGTAACACAATTACCTTATCAATTTCTAACATTTTTTGTGCGAAAATAACAACTTTTTCGTGTCCAATATGTGGCGGATCAAACGAACCTCCGTAAATAGCAACATTCATAAAAATACCCTTAATTAATAATTTAAATAATATCAAGATTAATTTAAAAAAATCTGCTAGTATAATAGAAAACAAAAGAGATTTGCAAAAGGATGAAATTGAACCTATTCCATATGGAGCAAACAAAATTTACACCTGAAGTATTTTTAGATCCAGAAAAAATGGAGATGAAATTTATTGGAAAATCCTATCCTGAAAATGCTTTTGAGTTTTATATGCCTATTCTTGACTGGATACACGAATTTTTCCAGAAAAAAAATCATGAAACTATAAAAGTTAATTTTGAAATAGTCTATTTTAATAGTAGTTCATCAAAAGTTTTTTTCGATATTTTCGATCTGTTCGAAGAGGCTCAAGCTGATGGAAGTCATATTGTTATAAATTGGATTTACGATTCTGACAATGACACTGCTGAAGAGGCGGGTGAAGACTTTAGAGATGATTTTGAAAATCTAACTATAAATTTAATAGGAAAATAGAGTTTTGAGAGAGAATATTTTTATTGAAAATATAGAGAAGTTTATTGCTGGACAAAAAGAACTTTCACCAGATGAAACTAAAGAGTTTCTTTCAAAAATGCTTAAAGAATACAAAAGAAAATCAAAAAGAGTTGATAGAATTTTTCAACAAAATGATCGGCAACAAAAAGAACTTGATAGGTTAAATAGTGGTTTAGAAGAGCAGAATACTCTTTTGCACGACGAAATTATTCAGACTCAAAAAGAGATTGTTTTCCGTATGGGCGATATTGCTGAATCAAGAAGCAAAGAGACGGGAAATCACATTAAACGAGTCTCACTCTACTCTTATATACTTGCAAAAAAATATGGGCTATCAAAATTTGAAATAGATCTAATTCGAGATGCCTCACCAATGCATGATATTGGAAAAGTTGGAGTTCCTGATAATATCTTGAATAAACCGAGTCGATATACACCCGAAGAGTTTGAAATTATGAAAACTCATACAACAATTGGATACAACCTTTTTAAAGAATCAAAAAGACCTCTTTTGCAAATGGCAGCAACAATTGCACATGAACATCATGAAAAATGGATTGGAAATGGATATCCTCAAGGATTGAGAGGAGAAGAAATTTCAATTTATGGAAGAATTACAGCAATAGCCGATGTTTTTGATGCACTTGGAAGTGCTAGAGTTTATAAAAAAGCTTGGTCTCTTGAGAGAATTATAGACCTTTTTGAAGATGAACGAGGGAAACATTTTGACCCAGATTTAGTTGATATTTTCTTTGAAAATTTTCAAGAATTTGTAGGAATTAGAAACAGATATGAAGATTAGAACTTTCTGAATTTGATACAATATATTTAAGATTTTTATAAAGAATAATTATGACTGAATTTTTAAAAAAGGCTTTTGGTTTTCAAAAAGAGAATCAAGAAAAGATAGAAGATTGGGATTTTTATAGCAATATTGTAAAAAGACTGGAGATTTCAAGAGAAATTCTATCTGAAAACAGGGACTATTTTGTAGCGAACTATAATAATTTAGAATTTGATAGGTTTATTTGTTTGACTGGTGAAAAAGACAAAAAGTCTTGCAGTATTATGATAGATCGCGAAACTGGAAAAATATATTTGCCAAAATGGTTTAATGAGCAAGTAGAGAAAAAAATATGGTTTTATAAAACTGGAGATACTGCAATTGAATATTTAGAGAATCTATCAGTTCGGAACATAGCAAATTGGAAAGCCGAAAACTATTCAGCACTCGACTATTTGAAGAAAAATGGAATTTTTGAGTGGCTCAATGTTGGCGACTACTTTAGTGGTTGGAATGATAAAATCATTTATAGACACAACAATTTGAGAAATTATATTGCCTTTCCAACTTCCGACTATTTTGCACTTCTTGATATTTGGGGAGAGGATTTCACAACCCATAAATTCATAAATTTTGTAAAAAAACACAATTTTGTAATTGATGGACGAATCAATTTTGAAGATAACGATGAGGTCTCACCAAAATTTCAAACTGTTCCAAAAATTCTAAAAAACTTAGAAAAAGAGAGCGGAATAGTCCTTTACGGAAATAAAATTTCATTTCCAAATTCACTTTTTAAAAATAGTTCTCTCATTTCAAAATATGAAAATTTCATAGAATTCATAGATTTTATTCTTTGGAAAATTGAACTTTTTTCAGAAAAACATAATGAAGAGATTTTAAAAGTCTCGGAAATTCATAAAAACCTATCCGTTTTAGAAACAAAAAATAGCGACCTCATCGCATTCAATAAACTGCTTTTAGAAAATGTGGAATTCTCATTTGATCCGACAGAAAAAATTCTACGAAAATATCGATATGAGATTTCGGAAGTTCTTAAAGATATTGAAAATCGGACAGACAACTTTTTTGAGAATAGTGAAAACTCAATTTTTGACTTTTTTCCAAATATTCAAGATTTCGATTTCAATTTAATTGGTGAAACTCTGACAAGAAAATACAATTCAAAAGTCTCAAAAATTGAAAAAATGTTTCAAAAATTGGAAGAAATTGGACAACTTTCAGAGAGTGTAAAAACAATTTTTCTCGAAGCCAACTCATTTGAAAATACAAAGAAAGATATTATAAAAAGCACTTGTGAAAAAGAGTATGTTCCTGAATCTTTTGAGGCAATTTACAGCGAATGGAATTTTCAAACTGAAATTATTTACAAACTTTATCCTGTGCTTTTCGAGAAATATTTTGAAAACACAATCTCAATAGATTCGACCCTATATATTTTGACTCTGCTTGAAAGCCTTAAAAAATACAACGAGGACTTTTTCCAAAACGAGCGAATTTCTATTATTCAAAAATATGACGGTTTAGCAAACGGAACTTTTTTGGAAAAAGCTGAGATTGAGACTCGGCTTTTTAAACATTTTCGAGATATTAGAAACGGTTTAAAAAATGCAGTTGAGAGTGAAGAGAAAATTGTCGCAAAGAAATTTATCCATTCACAAGCGGAACTATTTTTCTCATTTGAAATTGAGAATATTTTGAACTTTTTAAAAATTGCTGGAGTTTCTGAAAAATTAAATGAAGATTTTGCTGAATTGAAAAATCGTAACTTTGAAATTCACTTAACTAATTTTGATGTGTATGAAAAAGAGTTTGAAAAACGGGATAAAGATTTGCAAAGCTTACTTTTTAAAATGAAAAAAGAGCTTGAAATCAGGAAACTTGATACAAAAAAAACCAATTTGATCGATTCTTAAATTAAAAGAAGATAGATGTTAGAAAATATAGATTGGAAAAAAGTAGATAATTTATTACCTGTGGTTGTGCAGGATTGGAAAGATAATTCGGTTTTGATGTTGGCTTATATGAATCGTGAAGCTCTTGAATTGACTTTAAAAACAGGATTTGCACACTATTTTTCGCGGACAAAAGGGCGACTTTGGAAAAAAGGTGAAGAGAGCGGACATACTCAAAAAGTGATGGAAACTCTTCTTGATTGCGATGGCGACACAATTCTATTAAAAGTTGAACAAAAAGGTGTTGCTTGTCATACTGGTCGAGAAACTTGTTTTTTCACAAATCTTCAAAATGGCGATGAGGTAGCTGAAATAAAAGAGGATTTGAGTGAAAAATATTCGGTAATTGATCAACTTTTCCACACAATTGAAGAGCGAAAACGAGAAGGAAATTCTGATAAATCCTACACGGCAAAACTGCTCAATGGCGGAGCTAACAGAATTCTCAAAAAAGTTATTGAAGAGGCTGGAGAATTTTCACTTGCGGTAAAAGATAGAGATGAGAAAGAGATAATTTTGGAAAGTGCAGATTTACTCTATCACACACTTGTCGCTCTTTCATACTCAAATGTGAATCCTGACAAAGTTCGAGAGGAAATTAAAAAGAGGTTTGGAATTGGAGGACTTGTAGAAAAAGCGTCGCGGGGAAAATAGGTGGAACATTTCTCTTTTTTTCAGGGTGAAACGGTAATTTCGTTTCTCTTGCTTTTTGTGAGAATTTCATTTTTACTAGCACTTCTTCCGCTTTTTAGCAACATGTCGATTCCCGCAACAGTAAAAGCAGGACTTTCGCTTTATCTAACTTTTATATTCTATTTTTCAATAACTCCACCAGAATTACCAGATAGTTGGTTTGCGATTGGAACGGCTATTTTTTCGGAAATGATTTTTGCACTTATTGCGGGACTTGTTTTAAATCTTGCAATTTACATGCTAACTTATGCGGGGGAGCATATTTCTTTGATGATGGGATTTTCGATGGCGACAGTTTTTGATTATCAAACTTCGATTTCAATGCCGATGATAAGTCAATTTCTAAGTTTTTTAGCACTTATGATGCTTTTTGCATTTGACGGACATCACATGATGCTACTTTTTATGCACGATTCAATTTCAAGTGTTCCACTTGGTGGATTTGTGATGGCGGATGGAATTTTTGATTATATCGTAGAGGCATTTAAAAATCTGTTTGTGATGGGACTCTCAATCGCATTTCCAATTTTGGCACTTTCGCTTTTGAGCGATATTATTTTTGGAATGCTAATGAAAACAATGCCACAATTCAACTTGCTTGTAATCGGGTATCCGATAAAAATCGGAATTGGTTTTATTGTTCTCATTGCGGTAATAAGTTCGATGATGTTGATTTTCAAAACAGAATTTATAAAATATTACAACGACTTACCAATGCTATTTTAATTATAAAATACCCTGAAAAAATCAGGGTTTTAATCTATTTAGAAAGATTTTGTAAAAGTTCTCGAGCGATTTCACGGTCGTCAAAGTGAAATTTTTGATCGTAAATTATCTGTTCAGTCTCATCACCTTTTCCAAGAATGAGAAGAACATCATCACCACTTTGCAGTTCCAAACCTCGGCGAATTGCCTCTTTCCGATTTAAAATTACATCAACTTTTTCAAGTTTCTCAATTCCACTTAAAATATCGTTTGCAATTTCCTGCGGGTCTTCATTTCGGGGATTATCAGAAGTAACGATGAGGTGCTTTGCCATATTGTTTGCAATTTTTCCCATTTTTGGTCTTTTGATTTTATCGCGGTCGCCACCTGCACCAAAAACAACAATCACATCTTTTTCACGAAGGGAATCTAAAACTTTTTCCATACCGTCGGGAGTGTGTGCAAAATCAACAATGACAAGTGGTTTTTCTGAAATCACTTCCATTCGCCCAGAAACTCCTGCAAAATTCTCAACTACTTCGCAAATTTCTCGCATCGGTTTTTGAGTCAAAAGTTTCACTCCAGCCACAGATGCAAGAATGTTGTATAAATTGAAAAATCCATACATCGGACTATGAAAATCTTCGACCTCATCGAAAAATTGGACAACTCCAGAAACTCCCTCCCGCATTGTGTAGGCAAGAAGCTTAAAACTGCTACCAGACTCAAGCGAATATGTGTAGGCATTTTTGTAGTTGAACTCCACATATTTGTCGTCTCGATTTAAAAGTTTCATCGATTCGTCGGTGAAGAAGCTGTTCTTGACTTTGACATATTCTGCCATTGTTCCATGAAAATCCAAATGGTCGCCCGTGATATTTGTATGAACTTTGAGAGCAAAATCCAAACTCTCAATTCTATTTTGAGAAATCGAGTGTGAAGAAACCTCCATTACAAAAAAATCACAATTTTCTGACCGAGCCTGATAAATGTGTCGGTAAGTATCTAAAATTGGTGGAGTTGTGTGAGATTTTTCTTCAATTTTTTCGTCGTTTATAAAAAATCCCCGTGTGTGCCTTGAAGTGCAACAGAAAATCCTAAATCCAACAAAATTGAGTAAAAAAGTGAAGCTGTTGTTGTTTTTCCGTTTGTTCCTGTGATTCCGATGATTTTTATTTCACCAACTCCAAAAAGTTCGCGAATTTCAGAAAGTGCGATATTGCATTGACAACCGTTTTCAGAAAATTCTCGGTTTTGACTTGTCAGCAAAAAAGCAGTTTCAGAATCGCAAAAACGAGAATCATCAGTTATAAATTTGTATTTTCGATCGGGAATTCCAATTTTTCTCATCAATATTTTGGCACAAAGATTCCTAAAAATAGAAAGTGCCTATCCTTTGTAAATTTTTTTGTGTAGAAATATGATTTTAACTCAAAAAAATATTGTCGGAAAAAATCCGATAAAAATCACAAAATTATTTCAAGTTTCCATTTAATCGGTGAAAATTTTCCTGCGATTTTGTCAATTTGAAAAAGTTTAAAGGCGGTTTTGTTTTCCAAAAGTTCTGAAATTTTTATCGCAATTTCAGTTTGTTCAAGAATTTCAGAAAGAGAAATTTCTTGGGGGTTTGTTTCGCTTTTTTGTAAAGAGTGATTTTGTAACTGAGTTCTCATTTCAAAAAATGCACGAACCAAATCAACTTTAAAATAAACAACAACTTCATTATTTCTCAAAAAAGTTAAAAGAAGAGTTGCTTGGGGTTCGTTTAGAAAGAAAATTTTAGCTTTTTTTATAGTTTATTATAAAAGGTTTAACCCACTTTGGAATTTGAACTTCTCCCCTTGCCCATCTGCTAACTGTATTTGGACTTAATTGAACTTCATTAGCAAAAGATGTTAAATTCAAACCTAGATTTTTTAACTCAAATTTTAAATCAAACATTTCTTTTTGTTCCAAAAAATCCTCCATGCACTTTTTGAAATTTTATCGCTTTTTCCGACTTGACTATTTAATCTCCTTCACAATTTTAAATTGTCGGAAAAAAATCCGACAAAAAGCTAAATTCTTTTTCTTGTCTCTAAAATTGCGACTGGTAAAATAAAAATGTCTGTGATAAGAGAAAGAATGATTAGGGAAGCTGAAAAAATTCCAATCAGTGTGATTGATTGAACAGAAATTGTAATCATTAAAAGAAAAGTTAAAGCGAGAATGAAGTTTCCTAGAATTAGTGGAGATTCGACATATAAAAATAGTTTTTCAACTCCATCAGTATCAAACCGCTGTTCTCTGTCCAATTTGTAGTAGTAATCCAAAAGGTGAATTGAGGCATCACTTGAAACAGCGAGAGAGATGATTATTGCAACAAACATCTCGGTCATAATTGGATAATTTAGAACAATTGTGATTGAGATAAGCCAAACAACAGGGATTATGCTAACAACGATTGCCATTACAGAATATATGTGTTGCCGAGTCATTATAAAAACGACTGCACCAATAATAAGAAGAATTGAGAGAATCAGGATTGAGATTGTTTCAATTGTGTCAAGTTTTGCACTTTGTAAAAGTGTATCGCTGTCATTAATGTAGATATTTAATTCGCTATTTCGGATAATTTCAATTATTTCGCCTTTTTTCTCATAATCTGAGAGATAGACATCAAAAATAATTTTATTATCAACAAAAAACTTATCTGAACCACCAAACATATCAAGCATAAAAATGTATCTATCTAAATCTAGATTTTGCAGATCAAATTTCTCTTTGCTCTCTTTTTCAAAAATATCACGAATTGAATGATACGGACTACTAATTTTTTCGACTCCACTATTTTTGGAAAGAAGTTCATCTAGTTTTTGAAAAGTATCCATTGTTTTTTTATTTAATTCACTTTTATCAATTGAGAGTTTTAAAATATTTGAACTTTTTTCAGTAAAAACTTGAAATTCTCCATTGTAAATATGGAAAGAGGAGAGCAGAAAAAGAGATACTGTTATTACGACAAAAGAGCTGAGAAGCTTTGAAGAGTAAGTTTTTATTTTGCCAGAAAAAAAGTGAGCAAAATTCTCAGATTTTAAGTGCGGATTTTTAATAGTAACAAAGGAGAAGAGGATTGGTAAAAGTGTAAAAGAGAAAACTAAGCCAATGATTGAAGAGATAATTACCATTAAACCGAGCGATTGTAAAATCATTGAATCTACAAAACTTAAAGCACCAATTCCAAGACTATTTACAATTGTTGTATAGAGAATGGGGGAAAAAGTTCGTTCAATTGTTCTGTTTATGCTGTAAAAAGAGCTTCGTTTTTTTTGCAACATGAACCATCGATAGTAGATATAGATGTAATCCATAAAAGTTATTGAGAAAGAGAGAATCAGAATTGAGATGTGCGGAGTATAGTCACCAACAAAATTTTTAAAGATGTAGATTGTTAGCGATGAGGTCATCACAATAAAAATTATTCCAATAATTGGTGCAGAGAACGAGTGGAAAAAAATTGTTAGTAGAGTTGCCAAAATAAAAACAAGTGCAAAAAGCAGAGTATATTCTTGAATATTTCTGTCGCTTGATAAGAGGCTCTCAACTTTATATTCCAAATCTGTTTTTAGCTCAAAAATTGAAATATCACTTTCAGAAAAAATAAAAAAATTTACTCCATTCTCTAAAAAATATTGAGTGAAATCTTCTTTGTGTTCCTTAAAAAGTTTAAAAGAGTTTTCTTGCTCTCCAAGTGTTGTTAGTTCAACAAGCGAACTATCAAATTCATCTTCAAATTTGATACTAATCAGGTGGTTAAAAATTGAATTTATATGCACCTCATCGCTACACTCTTCTTTTAGGTCTTTATAGATTTTTTGGAGTTCTAAAAACTCTTTTTCCGAAATCTCATCTGATAAAAAAACCGTGATCTTTTTTCCCATAAACTCTTTTTGATCGTTTTCCAAAAGTTTCTGATATTCAGAACTTCCATTTAACCACTCTTTTTCATCATTTGAAATATATCTACTTTCCAGATTTAAAAGCGAAAAAATTGTTAAACCTACAAAAAAGAGAAGAATTGGAATTCTAAATTTTGTTAAAAAATTAAGATAGTAAAGTGAAATCATATGTCTATTTTCCTCGTCCATTTGTTATTATGTAAGGTCTTTTATAAACTCCAATTTCTCGAGCAACCTCTTCTATTGCTTCTATTTGAGAATCTATATCAGGATCATCTAATTCCTCTTCCAAATATTCCAACCCAGATAATTTTGAAACCATAAAAGCCTTTAAAAGAATATTCGGATACTCTGAATCAAAAATGTTGCGAATTATGTTTTTGCTATTTTTTCTTTTTAATTCATAGAGATAAAGGTATATTTTATACCGTCCAAACATCTGTTTCTCTCTTTTAAAAAGGTATTGAAGGTATCTTTGAGACATTGAACACTTTGGGTCTATAAAAGAGTGAACCTCTTTTTCTCCATCTCCAAGAACAATTGCATACTCTTTAATTTCTTGGAGTAATTCGTTTGTCTCTTCTGGTGATGTTAGCTGTTCATGTCCCAAAATCTGGAGAGTTGTAAGCAGGAAAATGAAGAACGATAACCAAGGCATTTTTCGCTTCTCCTATTTAAAATAATGATATTATACGGTAGAAATCCTTAACAATAACTTTTTTTATTTTTAAGGAATCGAAAAAGATTCGGAGTTCTTTTAAACTCTATGTATCTTTTTTCTGTTATAATTTTTAAAGATAAGATTCTAATATCTTAATTTCTTATTTAAAAGGAAGGTAGATGGCTCTATTTGGTTCAGCTTCAAGTATCAACCTTGAAGATTTAATTCGTGAAAATGAGAGTTTAAAGCATAAACTTAAGACAACGGAAGACGAAGTAACAAGACTACAAGGTGAAAACGAAAGATTAGAGAAGCGACTAAACACAAAAGGTGAAAGTTTCACTGATATTATGGTTTCTCTTGTAGAAGATCAAAATTTTAATATTAATGAAGCACTTGCGGATATGAAAGAGAGACTTGACGAAACAGTTGATAAAGCTACTCAAGTTTTAAACGAAGCTCTTAGTATTAAAGACAGTGCAATTGATGCAAGTGATAATATTGAGCTAATAACGACAAACATGTCTGAGCTTGTTGAATTATCAAATGATTCAAACAGTTCAATTGAGTCTCTCTCTTCAAGAGCAACTGAAATTAACTCAATTATCTCTCTTATTAAAGATATTGCTGAGCAAACAAATCTACTTGCACTTAATGCTGCAATTGAAGCTGCTAGAGCTGGTGAGCATGGTCGAGGATTTGCAGTTGTTGCCGATGAGGTACGAAAACTTGCCGACCGAACTCAAAAAGCGATTGGTGAAATCTCAATTGTTATTCAAGCAATCCAACAAGAGATTCAAGATATTACTACTAAATCAGAAAGTATGCTTGAAAATATGGAAACTGCAACAGAAAAAGTTAATAAGCTTGATGATGTTCTTTCAACTGCAATTAACTACTCTACTGAAATTGCTGAAACTCAAAATGTTGTTAGAAACCAAATTGTTGCTAAATTAATTAAAGTAGAGCATATTCAATACAAAATTTATGCATACCAAGCTATGTATGGACATTCACATATGAAACATATCGAAACATTCAACCACTGTACTCTTGGAGGCTGGATGAATGCGGATAAAACAAGAAAAGAGTTTGCTAAATCAACTTCATTCTCAAGACTTGAATCTCCACACCGACAACAACATGATATTCTTGACAAGATTTCTGAACTATCAAAAGAGGGGAAACCAAACAAACAATTCCTTTCACTTGCAAGAGAGCTTGAAAGTTCTACAAATATTGTATTTGAAACTCTCAATAAAGTTGTTGAAGAGAGAGAAAAACAGATAGAGAACGAGATTGTTTAAAAACGATCCTGTTAAAGAACTTCTACTATTAGCAATATATAAAAAAGAGAGAGACTCCTCTCTCAATGAAGTTTTTGCAGAACTTGTAGATGTAGGAGCTATGAAACAAGATGAACTCCAGAAAGGTTTAGAGACGTTAGAAAATGAAAACCTTTTTTTGAACAATCAATTGACTTTTGTAGGTATTTCTGAAGCAAAACAGATAGAAGATAATTTCAAAATTCAGAAGTGATTTAAAAACACAGAAAACTTGATTGTCGGAGAAATCCGACAAAACTTAGATTTTATTACTCAAAAATCTTAAAACATTCAAAAAAATTATTTCTAACCTGAATACCTTAAATTATCTTCCTACAACAATTTGAGAGCAGTTTTTAACTTTCCAAACTCTATATCTTTTGTCCCAGCCAATCAACTCGTTTTCATTTGTCGAGTTTTCTAGCTTATGAAAAATTTCTTTTACTCTTTTATCATTAAATGATTTCTTAGAAACTATTAACTCACTGTAAAGTCTTGAATTAACAGAAACAAAACTTTTAACTTTAGTAATGAGCTGATCTTTATTTCCACTCTCAAGAACTCGACATTTATTCATTTGATCAGATAAGAAACTATCCTTTTGAATAATTCTTGAAACATCTTGCTCCAACACATCATCAAACTTTTTAATCTCTTTCATGCTATCTGATACGGAATATTCATAATCAACAGAAAATTGATCAAACTTTTTTCTTTTAGGTTCTTTTTTAACAATAAACATTATTGAGAAATCAGAAATACTATTTGTTGTTGCTTTATTTACAAATATAGACTTTTTCCTAGGATGTAAAGCGACTTGAATAACTTCATCTTTATTCAAAAGTTTCTTGATTGTCTTCTCAACAATTTTTTGAATTGTATCTTCATTGCTATTTACAAATTTATGTTGAATGTCTAAATGCTCATAAGTTGGAGTTTGAAACTTTAGTTTCCTAAATTCGTTTTGAGAATATATATAATTCTTTCTAGCTTCTTTTAATGTTTCTAAAGCACCTTGTGTTACTTTAAGAGTAGAATTTATACTAGAAATTAAACTTTTACTACTTGTAATGAAATGATTTTTAAATTCTCTAATTGCTTTTGTGTCAGTAAATATTTTTAAAATCTGACTTTCAATATCTATTGAAATTGAGTTTTCTTCAAATTTTCTCTGTTCTCCTAAACGAAGTTTCAACTCACTTTTTTTACCGATACTAAAATCATCTAAAAAGCTTAAATCTGTATTGTCGTCTATTAAAATAGGTTTTACTTTAAAACTTCTATTTAGAGAAATCTTCTTATTTTTTACTCTTGCATTTTTTGCAACACACACCATTGTAAAGTCTGAATGGCTGCTATCTATTGATTTTACTGCAGATGGAAAACATTTAATTTCAGGAACAATAGAAATAGAACTTTGGTGAGTTTTAGATATATTTGTTTCTAAAGTTTTTTCATTTTCAGAAAGTTCATAAATTGTTTGTAAGAATTCTCGCTGATGTGCTTGAAAATTTTTCGCAAAATCTATTTCAATTTGTGGCTGTAATTCATCTTCAATCTGTTTTTCAGAAAGAGTGCTATTTTCAACTTTTACATAATAGTATTTTTTCAAATTAATTCTATTCATGTAATCAAAAACATTTCCAAGCTCTTTACTAACTCGTTCTTTATTGATTTTAATTCTTGATTTATATTGCTGAATAAACTCGCTTTTGGTTTTTTGCAGTTTTGTTTTTAAAGCAATTAATTCTTGATTGTTTTTGTAAAAAATACTTTCTGCTTCATAAAACTTTCGGGATGTTTCATTTAGATTTTCTTTCGCTTTTTGGATTTTCTCATCATTCTTGTTAGTTTCTTTATCAAGAACAACTCCTATTTCTTTAAAAAACTCTTCTGATTCTTTGTAAGGAGAAAAACTATTTTCCTCAAAATACTTTTTTACATGTGAATGCAATTCATATTTATTAGAAATATCAATAAATTCAAATTCATCAAATTTAATAGAATTATCTTCTTCAAAAACAATCTCTTCTACCGTTTCTACTTCTACTTGTGGCTCTTCTCGAGCCACTTCTTGTTGAGAACAACTTGTAAGGAAAAGTAATACGAAAGTTGCAAAAAACTTCATATTAAATTGCTTCCGCAACATAAGAGTATGAAACTGCGACCTCATCATTTGTTGCTAACTCAGAATAAATAACAATAGAATTACTTGATTCGATATAACTCCAATCATCTTCATCGATTTTAGAATTATTAACATAAACTTCAATTGATGGAACAACAACACCTTTTTGAGAAAGCTGAATTCCAACTGCACTACCAGAAATGTCATTTGCAATTGTTGTCATAATTCCCGAAAAGTCAAGATTCCCATCACGATCTGAATTTCTAATATTCGCAAAAAGTCCGCCTGTATTTGTTGCCAAATCATCATACTGAGAATAGTCATTTTGTTCAGGCTCAATAAGTGCATAAACTTTATATCCATTTTGCACAAAGATATTGTTTTCAACATCAAAAGATACATATTCACTTCTATCTTCATATTGACTTGGTTCGTCTGAAATAATAATCACATAAACAGGAGAGTCCGCTTCAACTTCTAAAAGCTCTTTTGCCAATCCGCCATTTGATAGAGAAATTTCTGCATTGTAAATTCCTGTTTCAGTTCCTGAACCATTTATTCCAAGAACAACCATATCTTCTAATTTTGTTAAATTATCTTCAGCGATTCCATATGTTAAAAGAGAGTAATTTGCTACACCTGAATAAGGATTATAGCTATAAGAAGTTGTCTCTATATTATCTCCTGTTCCAATTACACCTGCTTTAAACGAAACACCTGATTTTTCAATTGAATTACCAAAGTCAATTACAGCTTTTTGAACAGCATCTTGGTCGTCTCCCATACTTCCTGAATCATCAACAACCCAAAGAAAAATTGCTTTTTCAATATCTTCTTTATTTTCAACAACTTTAACATCTTCGTTTGAAAAAAGTTCATAATCATTTGGATAGACATTTGAACAAGAAGTTAGTTTTTGAACTTTTGAAACAAGGCTTTGATAAAGAGATTCTTCAACAACTGAAACACTTGCAAAAACTTCGCCATCAACTTTTGTAATTGTAAGTCGAATTGTGAAATATTCCGAAGTTGTTGTTGTCTCACTTGCTACATTTACATCTTGACCAACGATAGCTTTTACAATTCCTTTTAAAAGTGTTGAAGAGTCGATGAGGTTCGGATTTTTAATATTGATTTCTGTTGTTACGGATTCTTCGCAAGAACTTGAGTGTTGAAGTGTAACTTGAGAAAGTTCAGCTCCAGTCTCCTGTTCAATTGTTGTCTCAAGACCTGAAATAATATCCTCTACACTATCTTCTGTTTTAAGAGCAAGAACGGCACTAGGAACATTTGGCACATCTAAAACAACAAAGTCATCTCCGCTATCACCAACTTGCACATCTTCACCAAATGAGAGGGAAACAGAACTATCCGTACCAAAAGAGATCGCTTCAAAGTTTATATTTCCGTTTAATTCAGCCTCAGCATAACATCTTATGTATGCCCAATTATTTTGAGTAACTATATCAATAAAGTTGATTTCAGTTCCACCAAATTCACAACTAGAAGTATTAATATCTAACTCATTTATTTCTAAGTAAGTAGAATTTATTAGACTACAATTTTCACAAAGGCAAGTTTTAGTTTCATATTTATATGCAACCTCATCATCAGCAAAACGAACAACATTTTCAGCGATTTCACAATCATCAACTTCTTTTGTTTGATTTATTTCAGTTGTTAAACCACAAATAAATTTTTCATCTGTTGAATAAAAGACTCCATCTTTATATTCTTTTGTTTTGATAGACTTTCCACCATTTGGACAATTTCTATCACCCGCCATAACTAATTTTTGAGTAATTTCTGTTGAAATATTTAACTCAACTGGATTTATATTAATTGCAGAACCACTATTTAAAATCCAAAAACCTCTATTTGATCCAACTTCAACTGCTTCATTAAAATTGTTTCTTTGAATTCTTGTTTTGTATTTTTCAATTGGAGAGTAGATTTCCCAATCTTGAATTTCAGAATTGAATGTCCAAACAATATCTAAATCTTTAAAACTTTTCTCTAAATCAATTCTCGTATTTCCTGAAGAAATTAAACTCCATCCATTTTCAATTGTTGGAAAAATCTCATTTCCAGTTGAAGTTATATTAAGTTCAAAAGGATTTCCACTATTGTAAATCCAATATCCTTGACCACTTTCAATAACTGAAATCTCATCATTTGAACTATTTAAATCATTTTTAAAAGTTTTCCAAGAATTATCCTTATAAACGATGAGGTGAGATACATTTGTGTCTGAGAAATTTCTAGATATATCTATTTCTCCACTTGAACCAAGTAAGCTCCACCCACTTTCAATATATTCTGCTGAAAGAGAGAGAGTTACAAAAAGAAGAACAAATAACTTTTTCATAAAGTTACTCCTAAAAAAAATTGTATAGATTATATCAGATTATGATAGACTGGAAATGTCTGATTTAGAAGACAAGTTTAAGAATCCCCAATTTTGGGGAAGAGTTTTACCGCAGTTTGTAGCCGATTCCTCGAACGGACTCAATATATTTTTTTGAGCCATCTTCGTCAATTTTAGATTTTAGTCTTTTGACTGCAACATTTACACTTTTTTCATTGCAATGCTCATCAAAGACTCCACAATTCCAAACAACATCAAGAAGATAATCACGATTTAAGACATTCCCAATATTTTCCATAAAAACTTGTAATAGCTTAAACTCTAGCTTTGTAAGTTTTACCTCATCGCTACCAATTTTTACTTCATATTTTTCTAGATTTATTGAAATATCTCGATGAGTCATTGTGTTATTGAAGCCAATTTTTCCAGTTCGTCGGAGAATTGCCTCAACTCTCATAAGCAACTCATCATTATCAAAAGGTTTTGTGATGTAGTCATCTCCACCTCTTGAGAAACCTTCTAACTTCTCCTCTTTGCTGTTTTTTGCTGTTAGAAATATAACTGGTGTTTTATCTCCTGATTTTCTCAACTGCTCTACAAATTCAGTTCCCTCAACACAAGGCAAATTTCTATCAACAATCATAAGTGAAAAATCACCGTCATAAAGAAAAGTATGAACTTGCTTTGAATCTGGTAGTGCCGTTACTCGATATCCCTCTTTCTTTAAGAGAAAATCCAATAACTCTAAAAGGTCTTTATCATCATCAATAACAAGTATTTTGCTTTTTTTCATTAAAATTATTTTCCGTCGTTAATTTTTTCATCAAGAATAATGTCGAGAATCTCAAATACAGAACTACTTGCTCTCTCCATTTTTCTAAATGTATTTATCACTTCTTCAAAATTTATCGCATCTTGATTTATAAGAGCAAAAACATCTTTTGTCGCATTATGAACAGAGCCATGTGGTGCTTCCAAATCTGGATATTTGCTTGTGTGTGAGAAATGCTCCAATCCTTCTCCTTTTTCATACCATCTACCAAGTCGGCAAGAGTGGTGATCCACAAATTTAAATACCTGTTTTTTCTGTGCAACTGAATCATAAGTATTGAATTTCCAAATAACATGATCTATTTTTGCCAAAGATAAGAAAATTCTATCTGTTGTATATTCAAAATTTAAGAATGATTGTCTTACATCTTTTATGTTACTTCTTAGGTCTGTATCAAATTCACTGAACTTTTCATGAAAATGATTTATTGTTTCAACCGTTTCAGAGGCTTTTTTATTAACAGAGCCAACATCTTGTTTCATTGAAGTTAGAGCAAGATTAATGTCTCCAATTGCTTTTTGAGTTTTGTCTGCAAGTTTCCGAACCTCATCAGCAACAACCGCAAATCCACGACCATGCTCACCTGCTCTTGCTGCTTCAATTGCAGCATTTAGTGCAAGTAAATTTGTCTGTTCTGAAATATCTTTTATCAAAGTTAAAATTCCATTGATGTCTTCTGTTCTCTCCAAAAGCATCCCAGAAGCCGTAAATGTATCTGATGACATTGTTTCAAGGTCTGTAATATTTGTTGTGATTTCTGAAAAACCTGTTGCCAAATGACTCACATGATCAAGCATTGAATGAGAATCTTCCAAGTTCTTTTTTCCAGACGAAACAGCATCAACAAGGTCGCTTTGAACATCCATCAAGCTCCCCTTTACATGCTCATTCTGAAAACGAAGAACCTTATAGAATCCCTCTCCTTCATCATTGTATTTCAATCTTCGAATCTCTTCTTCGAGACTGTCAATTCTTTGCAGTAAATCTTCTTCTCTTGTTCTTAGAGATGTGTTTTCTCTCTCAAGTTGCTTAATATAAAACTTATCTTGTTTGTTTAAAGCTATCATAATTTGCCGTTCCTTTTAAACTTTCAATAATTTAAACTTTTGAAAACTTCTAATCAATTTTACCATTTTAATAGTTTAAAAAGAATTATTTCTCTTTTCTTAAGCTTTAATTGATTTTTTTCTACATGATACAATTTTAAAAAATATCTGGGATTCAAGCCTTGAACGAAATCATCAAAATAATAAGAAAAATAAATAGAATAGAGAAAGATATAAGCGAAAATCAGACTCTAATTTCAACAATATTGCCACTTTTTCAATATTTGGATTGGGATATTTTTGATGAAGAGAGAGTTCTTTTTGAAGATACAACTTCGACAAAAAAAAGAGTTGATGCAACATTCGTAGGGAAAGATCGACAATTTATTATAGAGGCAAAAAGATTTTCAAGAAAATTATCGATGAAAGATTTTGAGCAATTAACTGTTTATATAAATAGTGATGAAGCTATAAATTTTGGACTTTTAACAAATGGATCTGAATATTGGTTGGCAGATAATAAAGGCGAGGGTCTAGAAAATAAACTTATTTATAAATTTGATGTAAAAGATTTAAGTGATTGTGATTTAAATATTCTTAAAAAATTTCTATCCTTTAATGCGAAATACGATATTGATGATATTACAAAATATATTCAATATATTGAAATTGGACAATCTTTTGGCGATAAAGAGTGTTTGAAAATTTATAATGCAAGAAGAGAAGAGGAAAAGAGAAATTTACACCCTGTAAGAGAGAATTTTGATATCGAAGCTCCAAAAAAAATTGATGAAAAAGAGATCGAAGAAGCAAAAGAAGAATCGGAACAGGAAGATATTAAAGAGGAAAAAAGTTCTGAAGAGGTGAAAAAAAAAGTAAACTCATCTGATGATTTAGATGGAATTCAAATTATTGAAGCAGAAGCAGGTGAAAATATAGAGTATTTTGAAATCATAAGTAAAAGTGAAGCGAAGATATTCTTTTTAGAGCAGTTTCACATTGTTAGAGATGTAGATTTTTCGGCACTTTCAATAAAAATCCTAAATTATGTTCTTAAAAAACTAAAAGAGACTCCAGTTCTATATCAAGATGTTGTTTCTAAATTTGATTTTATTGTTGCAACTGGTGATAGAAATATTCACTCTGGTGTTTATGAAAAAATTGGAGATGGAGTATATTTTAATTCCAATGTGCCAAATGTAGATAAAATAAGAAATATCGAGAATCTATTAAAATATCTACATGAACAGTAATTCGGATGAGGTCAGACCTCATCAAGCCTTTTTATCTAATTTGTGTCTTGGTTCAAGAAGTGATTTCAAATTTTTGATATTTCGCTCGACTTTCACCATGTTTGTTTTAAGATTATTCCGAAAATCCACAAGCAAAATTAGAATTTCTCTAACAAGAAATTGTGCTTTTCGCATATCTTCTATGCTTTGAAATTCTGGTAATTCACCTGCTGAAAGAGTTTCTAATCTATTAAAATCTTCAACAACAATAGCGGATTTGACAGCATCAAACCACTCTTTACTACTCTGCTTCTTGCTCTTTTGTTTCTGCTGAATTGATTCCAGTTTCTTCTCTCCATGCATCTAAAAGACCTCTAACAACATTTGTAACACTTTCAAGTTTTTCCAAATCATCGTTTCTATTAACTTCAAAAAGAACTTGAATTTGGTGAGAATATAACCCTTCGAGATATTCTGAAATTGTTCCTTCAGCTTTTTTATCAAGTGCTGAAATCAATTCCGCAAAAATATCACCAGTCCGATTTAGCCACTGGATTTTTGCCTCAACATCACCTTCTTGAATCGCTTTTGCCGTATTTCTATTAAATGTAAGAATTCCTTCGTAAAGAGCCTCTACAAGTTTGATTTTTGATTCAATGTGTAGATTATTTCTTTTATAAGCTGTAACAGCACTGTTTTCTTCGTCTTCGTTTGCTTTTTTCTGATTTAAAAGTTCTTGAGTTGTCATTTTCTTCCTAAATTATTTAGATGATTCCATGTCGATCATCATTTGAATTGAGTTAAATTGTTGATTCCACTGTGCAATCAATGTATCCGCCTGAATAAATTGTTCAGCCATTCGTGCATATCGTCCGTCAAGCATCGCAATATTTTTTTCCCGTTCATCATTCAATCGGTCTTGTTCAGTTGTAATATTATTAGAAATATTATTTAAAATCCCGTCTGAATTTGTGTACATTTCCATAATTTGATTTAAATCATAGAAAACACCATCTTCGTGAGTTGTTATTCCACGATCTTCGACATCTTGTCCGAGAAAGAAATTCTCAATATTTTCTGGGTCTTCATTAAATTTTTCAAGAAAAGTTTCGCTGTCAAATTCAAGAGAACCAACATTATTAAGTGAGATTCCAAATTCAATTAAAGAACGATTTTCTGAATCCATCGATAAAAGTTTTCGCTTAATTGTTTGAGTGATTGCCGTGATATTATTATCACCCTGAAAAGCTCCAGTCTCATCACCTTCTTGATCGAATTTTGTCATCTCTTCAATTAAAACTGAAAGCTCATTGTAAGCATCAACAAAAGATTGGACTTGCAACATAATACTATTTGTGTCTGGTTCGATTGTGATTTCAATTGGATTTTCATTCACTTGAGTTAATTCCAATTCAATTCCAACAACTAAATCGGTAATTGAATTACTATTTCTTGTGATTGGAGTTCCGTTAAAAAGAAATTCCGAATCAACCCCTTTTTGAATGTGATTTTCTTCAGCAGAAAAGTTTGTAGAAAGACCCTCTTCAGAAACAATAATTTCTGAATCATCGCCAGTGTCATTACTTGTAATTGTTAGTCGATATTCAGAGTCGCCAGTTTTTAAAACTTTCGCAGTAACAGGAGCAGAAGAATCATTGATCAAATCTTTCAAATCCGTCATAGTTGTTGATGAGGTCAAATCAAAAGAGTATTCTATTCCACCAACTGTAATACTCATTGTTGTATCTTCACTCGCAACTGTTTCAGTCAAAGATGAAAATCCATCGCTTTGAACAATATCTTGTTTCGCAAGTTGCAAAGTTTCAACAGTGATAGTTTGTGGAGAAACACCTTTATCTATTGATAAATTTATACCCTCTTCAGAAACATAAGCACTTCTTTGCAGAAATAACATTTCATCATTAAGAGATTCTACTGTTGAGCTAAAAGCAGTTACTTTTTCAGAAATAAGACCGAAAGCTTCAGACCGAGCAGCCGCACCTTCAATATTTCTATCAATAGGATCAATAATCACGGCATCATCGGCAGCACGAAGTTTATCAAGAGTCTCTTGACTTAATCCCGTGCTTGTTCCAGTAACCGCTTCAGAACCGAGTCCAATTAGACCTGTTGAAGCCATTCCCTATCCTTTTTTGTCTAAGATTGAACCAATCTCTTTCATAAGACTAGATAATTTTAGAGCTTCATCACTAGGGATTTTTCTGATTTCATCACCGCTTTTTTTGTCAGTAACAACTATATACATTGAATCAGCCTCTTCGTGATAATGAAAAGAGACTTTTTCGTTCATTGAAGTATTCATACTTTTAACTAGATTTTGCATTTTTTCCCGCATTTCTCGTTGTTCAGTTGTTACCGCAATTGACTCTTGTTGAAATTCTCGAATAGCTTTTTCACCAGCTCCTTGTTGAAATGGAGTTTGTGCATGTGTTTGTGTAGGAACACTTTGCTGAACTTCAGTAGGAACACTTTGTGCAGTTGTATTTGAAATGTTCAAGGCTTCTCCTTATCTTCTGTTTAAATCTAAATATTATTCTGTAAAAATATCGTCTATCAAACTTTTAATTTAATTTTAAATTTGTAAAAGTTCGATTTGTTTGTTCCGAAAAATCGCAATTTCTTTGAAACCAATATCCTTTAAAAGTCTATCAATTTCACTCTTAAACATTCCAACTTGGGTCGGAGAGTGGGCATCGCTACTTGTTGTTATTGGAATATTAAAATCGCGAACAAGTTCTAAAATTTCTCGACTTGGGTAAGTTTCTGCAATAGGTTTTCGGAGACCAGATGCATTTATCTCAACCGCCATTTCTGATTTTTTGATCGCTTTTAAAGTATCCTGAACTAAATCACCAATTCTGTTTTTCTTTGGTAGAAATTTAAAAACTTTAAGCAAATCAAGGTGTCCAGCAATTTGAAAAAGTCCGCTTTTTGCCATATTTTCCATTTCTGAAAAATAGACTTTCCAAAGTTCATCAATATCAACATTCTCATAGTTTCCCATAAATTCAGGATTATCAAAACCCCAACCTTGTAAAAAATGAATTGAGCCGATGAGGTAATCGACATTGCTTTTTAAAACTCTGTTATCGTGATATTGTGGGAGATAATCGACTTCAAAACCTTTAAGAATTTCAATTTTTCCGCGATATTTTTCGGCGACCTCATCGATCAATCCAAAATATTTATCGATTTCAGAAAAATCCATTCGATAAGTTGGATCAAAATTCATCGGAGCATGATCTGTAAAACCAAAAAACTTTATACCTTTTTCAATCGCTCGTTCAACATATTGGAAAGGCTCTCCCTCCGCATGATGACAAAGAGTTGTGTGATTGTGTAAATCTGCTATCAAATTAATCTCCTAAATATTTTCTGATTTTCAAGCCATCAAAGTTTGAGAAAATATCTCGTGCTTCTCGCCGTTCTTCGATAAAGAATTTCTTTGGCTGTTTTCCAATAAATTTTGATAAATCCACATTATCAACTTTTGCATCACTGCTAAAAAGCTCTTTATTCACTTTCATGTAGGCAGACATTTGTCGCTCTCCCTCCACAAAATAGAAAATAAAATAGTTTGGCATGTCCGATTTGAGCGATGAAAAATAGTCTTGAACATCTTCCATTGTTTCAACTTTCTGATTATCAATTGCAACAAGTCGGCTGTTTTTCTTAACACCTCTTTTCAAAAATGGAGAAATCATTTTTAAGTGCAAAATATTTAATTTATCATCAAACCAAATACCTAAAGATTCCAAAAAAGTATCTCCCAAAACTCCACCGCCATAATACGGCATCGATTTTGTTTGGACATCAAGAACTTCACCATTTCTCTCAATTGTCATTTTCATATCAGCATAATTTTCAGAAAACATAATGTCGAGTTGTAATTTCTCAAGGTCTGCATATTTTTCACCGTTTAAAAAAATGAGTCGATCGCCCTCTTCAAACGGATTGTCTGTAAAAAATGGATTCACTCGATAAATATAAATATCATTGCCATCTTTTACAAATCTTGCCCCGATGTCGGAAAGATATTTTTGATCATTTTTAGAAGCTCTTTCGACAAATTGTGCGGAGACATATTTATTTCCACCAAGCGAAATTCCTGTCATTACACAACATCCACTAAAAACAAGCGAATTTGGAGAAACTTCTTGAGAAAAAAGTGCAGGAATAGAAGCAATTTGTTTTTGAATCATTCTACCTGCATAATAATTTTTGTCGTCCATCACAAATCGAATATTATTACGAACTTGTCGTATTTTTAGAGGTAAAGAATCTTTTCCTAGTTTTAACCCGTGAGAAACAAAATAGACACCAAATTGCGGAACACTCCGAATAATTTCTAACTTGTAAGGAACTTTTGTAGAAAAAAGAACAGCTTGTTCATCATCAATAACCCAAGTTCGCTTTTCACCATCAGCTAAATATAGACTTTTAAAAAGTTTGTTTTGACAAAGAGTATTTGCAGAAAGAAAAGAACTAATTATAAAAGTTAGTAAAAAAAGGGGTTTCAAAATACATCCTATTTTTTGCAAATTCTATCAAAAATAGGTTTTCTGAAAATTTGATTTTTTGTCGGAAAAATTCCGACTTTTTTTAGTAGTTGTAAGCAACTTTGTAATTTGGATCATCTTCGTTATATTCACAAAAAGGACCAGCATTTTTGTAGAGTAATTTTGCAATCTTCAGAAAGGTGTCGGATTGTCAACTTTTTTCCATTTTCACTATATTTTTTTGTAATCGAGTCAATTGCTTCAACTCCAGAAATATCCATAACTCTTGCTCGTTTAAAATCAAGAACGACCTCATCAGGATCGTTTTTTAAATCAAATTGCTCAAAAAATGAAGTTGTCGAGCCAAAAAATAGAGGACCTTCAAATTCGTATATTTTTCTGTTTTCTTCCATTCGAGTTCGTGAAAATACTTTAGCATGTTGCCAAGCAAAAACAAGAGCAGAAATAATAATTCCCGTGATGACGGCAATTGCCAAATCAAAGAAAATTGTAATAACTGTTACGGCAATAAGAACAAAACGATCACTATTTTGCATATATTTTATTCGATTTCCGCTTTCCCACTCAAAAGTTCCAATTGAAACCATAAACATAATTCCAACAAGCACGGCAACAGGAATAATTGCGATGAGGTCAGTCAAAACAATCACAAACAAAATTAGTAAAATTGAAGCAACAAGTGCGGAAAGTCGTCCCCAGCCACCATTTGAGAAATTGATAATTGATTGTCCAATCATCGCACAACCTGCCATTCCACCAAAAGCACCGCATGTTACATTTCCAACTCCTTGAGCTACACATTCCTGATTTCCGCTACCTCGTTTTCCTCCCATTTCATCAAGAACTGAAAGAGTTAAAAGAGATTCAATCAAACCAACAAGTGCTACAAGAACCGCATATGGAAGAACCATCAAAATTGTTTCAAGTGAAATTTGAACTTCTGGAATTGAGAAAGTTGGCAATGAACCTGAAATATCAGCTAAATCTCCAACTCGTTTTGTGTCTAAATCAAAAAGAACTACAATTAAAGTAATTGTGATAATTGCAACAAGTCCAGAAGGAACAGCTTTTGAAAGTTTTGGAAAAAATTCCACAATCACCATTGTTAAAGCAACAAGAGAATACATAATCCAATTTTCGCCCTCAAAAAGCGGAAATTGTGCCATTGCAATAACAATCGCGAGACCATTTACAAAACCATACATTGCTGGTTGAGGCACAAGCCTAATTAGTTTTCCAAGTTTTAAAACTCCAACTGTAATTTGCATAAATCCTGCAAGAACTGTTGTTAGTAAAATGTATTGTAAAATCATTTCTGCATCAGCATTTGGAAAAAGTTCTTTTACTTCAACTCCAAGACCAACAAGAACAACAGCTACCGCACCAGTTGCACCAGAAATCATTCCCGCTTTTCCACCAATTAATGCAGTAATTAAACCAAGAATAAAAGCAGTATAAAGCCCAACAAGTGGAGAAACACCCGCAATAAATGAGAATGCAATTGCTTCAGGAACAAGCGCAATTGCGACAACAATTCCTGAGAGAATATCATTCTTTGCACTATTTCCAATAAAAGTGCTTTTTATATTTAACAAAAGTTTTCCTTATTTTTTTGAAAGTTTAACAGAAAAGATTTTCTTGTATAAATTTTGAAAAGTAATTTTTATAAATTGAAATTATGTATTTTTTACTTGGTTTTTAAAAGAAAAGTTAGTTG
>AKKQ01000004.1 GCA_000276965.1 Thiovulum sp. ES
TCCCAAAAACTAAAACATGTTAAAATTTATAAAATTATTTATCAAGGTCTCCTTTTAATTTTCAAAATCTAGAATATATTAAAGTTGATGAAGAAAAAGACAGAGTTTTTTACTTTGCAAAAAATATGGGACTGACTAAACATACTTTAAAATAGATTTTTCTTTAAATTCTAACAGAGCTTTATTATCTTTATCAGATAATCTTGAATATTTTTTATATTTTCTTATTCTCTTCATTGCGAAATTTTAGCAATTAGGTCACTCCCGTTTTCTGAACTTTTAGAGATTTTCAAAATCGGATAGAATTTTTCAAAAAGGAGTTTCCAAGTTTTGGAAATTTAAAAATTTAAATCAGAAATTGAAAAAGCATTAGAGTTTGGAACAGAACGAACTCTTTACAAACCACTCGGAAATTTTTTAGAGAGTTTTCTAGGAGAAAATATCTCAACTTTTGCAGAAGAATCAAGCAAAAATCACTCAAAAAAAGTTGGATTTCCAGATATGACAATTCGTCAAAACGATTTCACAATTGGATATATCGAACTGAAATTACCGAACGATAGTTTGGAAAACAAAAATCACAAAAAGCAATTTGACAAATACAAAGATTCACTTGAAAACATAATTTTTACAAATTTGAGAAACTGGCAACTATTTCAGTGGGACGGAAACAGCAAATCGAAAAAAGTGAAAGAGATAGTTTTTAATTTAGAAAATCCAAATTTAGAGAAGTTCAAGAAGTTTCTAAATCTGTTTTTAAGTTATCGGGTGAAAAGTTCGACCTCATCGGTAGAGTTGGCAGTGAATTTGGCAAAAAGAACAAAGATACTTTCAGAAATAATTGAGTCGCTGTTGGAAAATGAAAATGTGCAAATGACAAATTTGAAAGAGAATTTTAGAAAATCTTTACTCCACGAAATAGGAGATAAGAGTTTTGCAAATCTGATAGCTGAAACATTCACATATTCACTTTTTATAGCATCAATTGTTCATTTACAAAAAGGTGAAAAAGAGAAATTGAGTATCACGACGGCACTCGATTATATTCCAAAAACAATTCCAATTCTCTACGACCTTTACGATTTATCTAAAAATTTGAGTCGGCAATTTTCAAATGTGAAAAGTTCAGTTGAGTTGATTTTGAAAGAGTTGAATTTAGCAGATTTAGGAAAAATCGTAGCTTCATTTGAGAAAAGTGGAGACCCAATTTTGAATTTTTACGAGCCATTCCTACAAACTTACGACCCACATACAAAAAAGGATAGAGGAGTTTTCTACACTCCGAAAGCTGTTGTTGATTTTTTGGTTCGGGAGACAAATACAATTTTGAAAACTGAACTGAATTTAGAGAATGGATTTTTAGAGAGAAATGTGAAAGTGCTTGATCCTGCGACTGGAACAGGAACTTTTTTGAGTTCGTTAATTAGTTTAGTGCAATCAGAAGTTGATGAAAATTTTCAAATGATTGGAATTGAGAAAGATAAATTTGCCGATGAGGTGCATGAACACATTTTGAAAAATTTCTACGGATTTGAATTCATGGTTGCTCCTTACACGGTTGCACATTTGAAATTGTGGTTACAACTCAAATCTCACGGCTTAGACTTAGAAGAAAACGAACGATTTCAAATCTATCTTGCAAACACACTTGACGACCCAAACCGAGAGCCATTGGACAAAATATTTTTTGAAATTGCACAAGAGAGTGAAAAAGCAAAAGCAATTAAAAATGACAAAAACATAATTGCAATAATTGGAAATCCACCATACAGCGGAACTTCTCAAAATCCGAGCAAAATTACAAACAAAACTGAAAAATCTTACCAATTTGGAAAAACAAAAAATCTCACTTGGATTGGAAGCCAAATCGAAAATTACAAATGGAATGGCGACAAAAAGTTAGATGAGAAAAATCCGAAATGGCTTCAAGATGATTATGTGAAATTTATCCGTTTTGCTCAATATCAAATCGATAGCAAAGAGAAAGGTGTCATTTCCTACATTGTGCCACACGGCTTTCTTGACAATCCAACTTTTCGATACATGAGAAAATCGCTACTTGACTCATTTTCCAAAATTTTCATCGTAAATCTTCACGGAAATTCTACAAAAAAGGAGACGACTCCAAACGGAGGAAAAGATGAAAATGTTTTTGACATCAAACAGGGAGTTTCACTTCTGTTTTTGGTGAAGACCTCATCGGCAAAAGATACAAAAATCTATTACGGAGATTTATGGGGACTTAGAAAAGAGAAATTTCAGAATTTAGAAAATGGAAACTTAGAAAATATTTGCAAAACGGAACTTTTCCCAAAAAGCGACATGTTCTATTTTATTCCACGAGATACAACTTTGGAAACTGAATATTTGGAATTTTGGAGTTTGAAAGATATTTTTGATGTTAAAAATACGGGAATTATTTCAAAAAGAGATAAAATAGTTTATCAAGATAGCAAAGAAAAGTTACTTAATATTTTAAATGATTTTCACAAATTAGATGAAAATATTATTAGAAATAAATATAACCTTACTCCTGATAGTCGAGATTGGAAAGTATCTTTTGCTAAAAATGCAATTGCAAAATTTGGAATTAAAGAAGGTTTTATTATCAAAGGATATTACAGACCTTTCGATACAAAATGGACATATTATGTTGAAAAATCAAAAGGTTTTATGGCTTATCCAACATATGATGTTATGAAACATATGTTGAAAGAGAATATCGCTCTTTTAGTTGGTCGTGCTGGAAATGTTACGGGTTCTGATACTTGGGATATTGTTTTTATTGCTGATTCAATAGTTGATTTAAATATGTTTCGTCGAGGTGGTGAAGTTGTTTTCCCACTTTACAAATATTCTGATGATGAAAATTCTCTTTTTGAAACAAAAAGCCCAAATTTCACAAATGATTTTTTGGAATTCCGAAAAAAAGAACTCTCAAAATGGAGTGATGAAGAGATTTTTTACTACATTTACGGTTTGCTTTTTTCTCCAAACTATCGTGAAAAATATCGTGAGTTTTTGCAAACTGATTTTCCAAGAATTGATTTCAGTCGTAATATTTCAAAAATCTCAAAAATTGGAAAAGAGTTGGCTGATTTGCATCTTTTAAAACATAAGATTTTTTCGACTCCGAAAAATTGGAAACTGAAAAAAGTTGGAACTGATTTTGAATTGAATTTGCCAAAAAAAGCTGAAATATTTTTGAATGGAAAAATCTATTTCAACTCTTCAACATATTTGAGTGGAATAGCCGATGAGGTCTGGAACTTCCACATTGGGGGCTATCAAGTTTTGTATAAATGGTTGGCTGACCGAAACGGAAAAACTCTTTCAACTGATGATTTGCTCCACTACATCAAAATTGTTGTTTCACTTCAAGAAACCGTAAAATTGATGAAAAAACTGTAATTCTCAAGTCCTGAACTTGTTTCAGGACAAACTCAAAACAAATTAATTGTCAAAAAAGTTCTCTATATCATCTTCCAAATTTTTCAGCATTTCAGCAAGAACTTCATTTTGTTTATCTTCTGACTTTTCTTCAAATCCTTCGGTTTTTTCATTCACAAATGAAGCATGTTTAAAATAGTCATCTTCTAAATTACAGCTGATTTTTGCCTCTTGTTCTAACTCCAATGTCGTTTTTACTATGAATTTTCCCATGCTTTCCTCTCAAATTTAAAGTCAAATAGTTCAGATAATCTTGTTATAAGTTGTAGTTGATATTTAATATGTATATTAACTTTAATTCGTTTGACTATTTTAGCATTATTTTGAGTTTCAAAAATTTCTACATTTTTTTGTGCTAAAGCTATTTCTTGATTTAGCTTTTCTTTAATTTCTTCCTCTAATTTTTGAGAAATAAATTCAAATAGGTTTTCAATATTTTTTGTTGTCTTGTTAGTTTTAATTAAAATATAATCATATTTTGATGTTACTGTATGAAGATTTTGGATTTTACCAGAAGATAAAAATGTTTTAACATCTTGAGAAGACGGAGGAGTTCCAGCAGGATGATTATGCACAATTGTGTAATTATCTTTTGTTAATTCAGATATTTTAATTGGTAATTCACATTCTAAATCTTCGTTACTAGTTGTATTTTATATTATTTATATTTTTTTCATAAAGTGAATTTGATTTATTAATCCTATCTTGAAGTATATTTATCGTTTCACTAGATATTTCTTCTGAAAAATCTAAGTTTTTTGCTTCCAAACCTATCATTGAAAAACTCCAACTCCCGTTTTGGGAATTGAAATTATATTTAACTTCTTAAATTATGATTATTATTTAACATTTAATTACTTCACTCGAAAGACAAACAAAAAGATAAAATTTTAAAAAATTTTAAAAGGTGATTTTTTGGAAAACAAAGAAGAGAATTTAGTTAAAAAAACTTGCCGAGAATTGGGAATCACTCAAAAGGAGTTAGCTGAAAAAATTGGAGTAAATCCAAAAACAATTTCAAATTGGCAAACAAAAAAAATGGAAAAATATGCAGAAGTTTTATTATCTGCTTTAATAAATGAAGACAAATATTTTAAAGCAATGGAACTATTTACTTTAAAAACTTGATTTTATGGAATTAATTACTATATAATCTCTTTTGTTAAAAGAGAACGACCGTTCAAAATCATCTCTTTTAAAATCTAAATACGGAATATTTATGAATGAAATTATAACCAAGAACTTTCAAGATAATAATTTTAGAATTTTTATTATCAAAAATAAAGAATTTTTCTTTGCAAAAGATACCTCTTCTTTATTAGGTTACACAAATCCACAAAAAGCTATTCGAGATCATTGTAAAAAAGTTATTTCTTTCAAAGATGTTTTCAACATGAACGAATCGTTCACCTTGGATTTATCCCGAGAACTAGGGAATAACTGGAAACAAACAAAACTGATTCCTGAATCTGATGTTTGGCGATTGATTATTAAATCACGACTTCCAGAAGCTGAAAAAATTGAAGAGTGGATTATGGAAGAAGTTCTTCCACAAATTCGTAAAACTGGTTCATACTCTTTGAGTTCTGACACTTCCCAAGAAATTTCTTTAAAAGAGAAATTAGAACTTGAGTTTGTGGGTGTGAAAAATACGATTGAGATTCTACGAGTAAATCAGGCTTCTAAAATTGGAATGATTGAAGTCGTGCATAAAAAGTACGATTTGGAAACTTCATATTTGCCAAAATATTCTGACGAAGAACACACATATTCGGCAAAAGCACTTTTGGAAAAATTCGGAGTGAAAATTTCAGTTCAGCAATTCAACAAAAAAATGATTTCCGCAGGTTTTTTGGAAACAAAAACTCGAAAATCTTCAAAATACAAAACTGAAAAAGATGAAAACGGAAAAGAGGTGAAAATTCCAATTTTGAAAGAATTTAAATCTTTGACGGAAAAAGGTTTGGAATTTGGCAAAAATCTGATTTCGCCAAAAAACCAACTCGAAACTCAACCACACTATTTTGAAAGCAAATTTTCTGAACTTTTAGAGATTTTAAAAATCGGATAGAATTTTTCAAAAAGGAGGTTCCAAAATTTGGGACTTACCTATTTGGAGATAAAGCAATTTTAATTGTCGGATCTCTCCGACACGATGTTTAAAATTTTTCACGATCAGGTTTTACCATTTTTGGCGGAATTGCATTCATAAATCTCCAGAGTTGATACCAAATTGGAACAGTTGAGAGTCGCACCCAAACAGTTGCTTGACTACCAACCCGTAAATCAGAACCATCGGGCCAAGGATCATTTGGGTCTTCTGTAACATAGGCATAATAGAATCCTTGATCATGTGAGATATGTTCAACTCGTTTTACAAAACCTCCGAAAGAACCAAATTGAATTTTTGGCCAACCACTAACTTGTAATGCAGGCCAACCAAAAAACATAATACGAACAGGCAGACCCTCTTTTACAAGAGGCATATTAAAATCTGAAACTTGTAAAAGGATAGATTTTTCTGTTACAATTGGTGCAAAGTGAAGAACATCTTCACCCTTTTTTATATATCGATCTTTATCATTTTTAAAGAGCCGAACAACAAAACCATCTTTTTCCGCAACAACTTCGGATCGCTTGTATCTTTCAATAGTGATGAGGTGTTTTTCCAATTGTGCATTTAAATTTTTCTCTCTGCTTTCAACTGTAACAATTTTATTTTTTAGTCCAAGAATTTTACTCTCAATTTCACTTAAAAATTTCTGTTGTTCATTTTGAAGAATCTGGGAATTTTTGTTTGTAATTTCAATTTCAATTCGGATATTCTCTTTTTCACTTTCAGCTTTTACAAAACTATTTTCGCTCTTTTCAAATTCTCGTTTTGACTCAATTCCATCTTTGTAGAGTTTTTCGATTCTCTCAAAATTACTTTTTTCAATTTGGTAGTTTTTGTCAATTGATTTTTGCTTGAATTTTAGACTCTCAACTTTTTCACTATTTTGAGAAATTTTTTGAGCAAAAACATCAAGACCTTTTTCCAAAATATTTTTTGTTTCAGAAATCTCATTTTCAAGATTTTTAGTCTCAATTTTTGTATTTGCTATCTGTATTTCTAAATCTCTTTTGACACTTTCTAATTTAAAAAGATAATTCTTATCCAAATCAAGCATTTTAAAAAGAGGTTCGCCACTTTTTACAAACTGATTCTCTTTGACATAAAATTTCTCAATAAATCCATCAACTGGAGCTAAAACAGGATGATGTCGCTCTGTCGGATCAAGTGCTGTAACAAAACCTTTCCCTTTTACAGTCTGTTCCCAAGGTAAAAAAACCATCGCAAGAAGAATTAAAATTATAGATATTGTGATTAACCAAATTTTCCGAACAATCTTATTTAAACCAACTTTTTCTAAAGTTTTAAATTCGTAATCTTTAACCATTTTGCTTCTCACTTAAAGAGATTGAGAGTTTATTAACTTTGTAGAGTCCTTCGATAATGTCATAAATATAGTCTATCTGTTTTACAAAACCTTTAAGAGCATTTGTAATTGAGACAACAATAATTTCAGATGCGACAAATTCACCGAGTGGTAAAATCCCATTTACTACCATATAACCTCCTGCAATCAAGAAAATACTGAAAATAATTCCTTCCGCCATAAAAGTTAGTGTCAATTGTCTGATTACAATTCTAAAAAGATCTGCTCTTGTTTCAACAAAGCGATCCAAATAGCCATCAAACCTCTCTAATATTTCTGACGGTTTTCCCTCTTTGTATGGAATGTGTTGCAAAAAATAGATAGATGAGTGCTTTGCATCTGAACGAGCAATTGCTAAATTTGCACCATTTTTTCCAAGAAATATAATTAGGGCAAAAAAGAGCAGGAAAAATATAAATCCAATGCTAAAAAGATAGGGATTAAAAGCTAGAAGAAGAAGCAGACTCACAAAAACTTTTATAACAAGCCCAGTTCCATCAAGAAGTAAAACGGGAAAAACTTTTTGAATTGATGTTATGTCAAAAAAGTAATTCATCAACTTGTCCATCGACTGCTTTGTTTCAAGCGAGGCTTTCTGTTGCATTTTTACTGCCATTCTTGAAATTTTTATTGCAGATGTAACAAAGATTTTCTGCTGGAATTTTTCAATTATATACTCTTTAATTATCTGTAAAGCCGTAATAAGTAAAAAAATTGTGATAACAATAACACCAAGAACAAAAATTGAAACAGAACTGTGTGCTAAAACCGTGTTAATAATAAATACAGATGCAAGTGGAATTGTTAAAACAAGAACTGCCTCAATTGCTGAATAGTAGAGTAAATAAAATATGTTTTGCTTATCATCTTTTACTATTTCTAGTATATTTTGAAAGAATGTTTTTTTAGTATTCAATAGCAATCCTTTTTTTGAAATTCTAATTAAAATTTTCTATTTTTTTTCTATTTTTTGCAAATTTAACTAAAACCTCTTTTTGGTAAAATTGCGATAGTTATCAAATAATAGGGTGGTTGTTTAATGGATTTAGGTACGGTCATTGGACTGGTTCTGATATATGTGCTTTTGGCTATATCAATGATGCTAGGGGTTGGTATTGGTCCCTATGTAAATATTCCGTCTGTTCTTATTGTTGTTGGTGGTTCGATAGGTGCAATTATGGTCGGTTTTAAAATGGAGCAAGTAACGAGCATGTTCGGTTTCTTCATGATTGCTATAAAACCACCAGTAATTGATATGGATGGACTTATTAAAAAACTGATTGACTTTGCAGTTGTTGCGAGGAAAGAGGGGATTTTAAGCTTAGAAGCTCCACTAAAAAATGAGGAAAATAAATTCTTGCAAATGGGATTAATGATGGCGATTGATGGTCAAGAACCTGATGTTATTCGAGATTTGCTAGAAATTGAAATTGAGCAAACAAGCACAAGACACAAAGGAAATATTTCAATGTTCGACCAACTTGCAGCACTTGCTGGAGCGATGGGAATGGTTGGAACACTGATTGGACTTGTTGCCATGCTACTTAACATGTCTGATCCAAGTGCGATTGGACCTGCAATGGCGGTTGCTCTCTTAACAACTCTTTACGGTTCGGTTATCGGGAATACATTTGGAACACCAATTGCAAATATTCTTTCGGTGCGAAATGACGAAGAGACTCTACAAAACCAGATGTTACTTGAAGGAATCATAAGTATTCAATCAGGTGATAACCCAAGAAACATGGAAGCAAAACTTCTCGGTTTCGTTCCTCCAAGTAAAAGAAAGAGCCAATTCGACTCATAGTCAGATTGAGAATTCTCCGATATTGTTTAAAACAAGATCGGGCTTTTCGACCTCATCGAGGGGTTGTAACTCTTCGAGAGATTTAAATTTTCCACTAAGAACAAAAACAGTTTTCATTCCTAACTCATTAGCTCCACGAAGATCTCCTTTTAAATCATCAGAAATCATAGTAATTTTTGAAAAGTCATTTTCTCCTATAATTTGTAGAGCTTTTTTATAAAAACTCTTGCTAGGTTTTCCAACAACTCTGTATTCACTATTTGTAGCGAATTTCAACATTTCCAAAATTGCACCAACTCCAGGGTAGCGACGACCACCTTTTGAGTAAATAGAAGTTCCATGCATTCCAATAAGTTTTGGCTTTTTGCTCAGCAAAACCTCTATTATCTTAGAGTATTCAAAAGCTGTGTAATCCTCTTTCACTCCAATCACAACAGCTTCTGGATTTCGCGATGAGGTGCAAATTCCCCGCTTTTTTAAAATTTCCACAAATTTAGGATGTCCAAAAACACATGCCTTATTTGAAATCACTTCATCCAAAACCATGAGCGGATCAAGATACTTCTCTTTTGGAATTTTCAATCCAACCGAATTTAAATATTCCAAAAAATTATCGCTCTCCTGTTTTGTATTGTTTGTAACCACCACATATGGAATAGATTCCCTGTTTAACTTTTCTATCAACTCAATAGAACCAGAAATTGGTTTTTTTTGCACATCATCAATTAGAGTTCCTTGAACATCAATAAAAAGCATATTTTTCCCTTATTGGACTTTCATTACTTCACTCTCTTTAGCTTTAAAAACCTCATCGACTTGAGCTACAAAAGTGTCCGTAAATTTTTGAATTTGGTCTTGTGCAGATTTAGACTCGTCTGCTGTTAAAACCTTATCTTTTTCAAGTTTCTTGATAGAGTTGTTTCCTGTTTTTCTGTGATTTCTGATAGAGACTTTTGCATTGTCAGTCATCACTTTTGCATGTTTCACACTCTCTTGTCTCTGTTCTGTTGTCATTGGTGGAAAAAATAGTTTGATTTGCTCACCGTCATTATTTGGATTTACTCCAATATTTGCAAGTTGAATCGCCTTCTCAATATCACCAAGAATATTTTTTTCCCATGGAGAAATTGAAATTGTTGTCGCATCATTTGCAAGAACTGTTGCTACTTGAGAAAGTTTTGTTTTTGCACCGTAGTAATCGACAAAAATCCCGTCAAGAATTGAAATTTGAACTTTTCCTGTTCTAATCGTCTTGAAATTTCTTTTGAGAGCATCAACACTCTCCTCCATTTCCATTTTTACCTCTTCGTAAATCTCTTCTAACTCTTCCATATATTTTCCTAAAATTTTTTTTAAATTCTACCCTAAAGTGGATACGAAAATTATCAAATATCTCTCAAGTTTAAAACTGAATACAATTCGTTTCGCAAGGAAAAAAATGAATATTGGAAAATACAACACTCTAAAAATAGACGAACTGACGGAATTTGGTTTTTATTTAGTTGATGAAAAAAATGAGCGGGTTCTTTTACCAAATGTCTACACAACGGAAAATATGACAATTGGCGATGAGGTCGAAGTTTTTATTTACACGGATAGTGAAGACCGAAGAGTCGCGACAACTTTAAAACCAAAAGGAGTTGTTGGAGATTTTGTGGCTCTCGAAGTCGTGGATATTGCAAATTTTGGAATTTTTATGGATTGGGGTTTGCCTAAAAATCTTTTGATTCCAAAAAAATTCCAAGAGGGACACTACGAAATTGGTGAAATTCGAGTTGTCAAAATTCTTGAAGACAAGAACACAGGTCGAGTTTATGGAATTGAGAAATACAAAGATTTGCTTTCCAAAAATGTTAAAGGCTTGAAGCGAAATGAAGAAGTTGATTTAATCGTTACAAAAGAGACAGAAATCGGTTTTAAAGTTTTGATAAATGAGAAATTCGAGGGACTCGTTTTTAAAAACAGAGTTTTTGGAAATTTGAAAGTTGGTAACAAAACAAAAGGATACATCGAGACAATTCGGGAAGATAAAAAAATTGATGTGGTTCTTCAGCCAATTGGTAAAAAATCATTTTCACTTGGTGCGGATAAAGTTTTTGAAATTTTAGAACAAAACGGTGGAAAAATGAATTTCACTTACAAAAGTAATCCTGAAGAAATCAGTCGTGTTTTTGGATTAAGTAGAAAACTTTTCAAGCGGTCTTTAACTGAATTACTCGAAAACAAGAGAATAAAGTTAAACGACAACAGCATCGAAAAGCTTTAGAGTGTGTCGGATAAGATTCCGACAGACCCTATTTTTTTGCCAGAATTATAGCATGTTTTAAATTAGCTATTTTTTCACAGTCGCATTTTTCAACTAAAAATGTATCACGAACCCGTTTTTTGAAAGTCTGAATTTTGCTAGAAACCACCCGAACACCGTTCTCCTCAAAGACTCTAAAAAGATAAGCAAGAAGACCATTTTGATTTTCAGTTTTGATTGAAATTTGAGCAAAAGTATTTGAGTAATCGCAATTTATTTCGATCTCATCGCTAGAAATTTTTGTTGAGAAGTTTTTATATTTTCTCTTTTTTTCAGAAAAAGCATCTTTTAAAGAAAACTCAACAAACGGTAAATCTTCATCTTCTAATTTTTCGACAAAATCGATTTGAAAATATTTGATTCCATCAAAAAGCTCAAAAACTTGCAGTGAAATAACAGAAAGAAAATCAACCTTACTTAAAAAATATGCGATGTCAAAATTGACTTCACTTTTTCTAATTGCTTTAAAAGTGAAAAAATTATCGTTTGCAATTTCATAATGGTAATTTTCTACTTCACTTGCAGTTTTGATAATTTCTAAAATACCAGTTGCACTTTTTTGAAAAAATAGTTGGTTCGATTTAATTCGTGATATTGCTTTTTGTAGAGGTTTTGAAATTTCTGAAAATTCCGCAAGATTTCTGATTTGCTTTTCAACTTTTTCCCGTTTTGCACTCTCTTTGATTAAATCCATGTCGCCAATTACAAGATTCGCACTTTCGTAAAGTGTTCGGAGCAAAGTTCGGTTGTAAGAATTGTAAGTTTTGTCATTTACAGATTTAACATCCGCATAAGTTAGCAAGTATAAAAGTTTGAGAAGTCTCTCGCTTGGAATTTTTGAGACAAACGAATAAATCACTTTCTCATTGTGAATATCTTCATGATAAGCAATACTTGTCATAAGTGTGTGGTGTCGAATCAAAATAACAACATCTTCGATGAGGTCGGCGGAATAATCTAAATTTTGGAGAAACTGCTTTGTAACTTTTCCACCAACTCGACTATGTTCCTCGTTTCGACCTTTTCCAATATCATGAAAAAGTGATGCAATTTTTAGAGTTTCTAAATCTTTTTTTGGAAGATTTTCATAAATTTCGAGAAGAAAAGGATCTGAAATATTTTCTAATTCACGAATATTATAAATTGAGTGAATATCAACAGTGTGATTATGATAGCCATCAAATTGAGGTAAAAACATCACTTTCTCAAACGGCGGTAGGACTTTTTCAAGAATTCCAAATTTCCAAAGAAGTTCTAAAACAGGATACAGATTTTTTCGCTTCAGCAGTTTTTTTACAGCATTTTTTGTAACTTCTTTTTGAGTATCAATTGAGATTGAAAAAAATGAGTTACCGATTTCAAAATTTTCAAAAGGCTCAAGAGTTTGTAAAAAGAGATTGATGGAATTAAAGTGTTTGTTTTCCACAAATTCCAATTTATCTTTTATAATTGCGACCTCATCACGATCAGAATAATCAATAAATTTTTGGAAAATCTCTTTCCGAACATATTTCATTGAAAAGAGGTGAAGTTCTCTCATATTTTGTAAAAGTTTTTTTAAAAAGAGTGATTGGTCTCCATTTGTAAATTGGTCGGCAAGATTTGGAATATCTTCTAAAAAAAGTTTGTCTCGTTTTCGGCGATTACTTTTGTGAAGTGCGGAACGAACTGAAAATATAAAATCAAGAGATTGTGAAAATCTTTTATATTCATCTTCACCAAAAAACTCATTTGCCAATTCTGAAGTTTTATCAATTCTGTAAATTGTGTTTAGAGTCCAAAACAGAAAATTTGCATCTCGCAAACCACCAACACCCTCTTTTAAATTTGGTGTCATATTGTCCCATCGCTCTTTTTCATGCCGTTTCGCTGTTTCCATGCATTTTGCGATGAGGTAATCCTTTTGATTTTTTTCTCGAATTCGATTCAGCTCTTCAACAACTGAACCCCAAACAAAAGCAGAACCGATAATTTGCCGAGACTCAATCAGTGCGGTTTTTATCGTAATATCCGTTTCTGCAACCTGTTGTAATTCGACAATTTTATGAACTCGGTGTCCTAATTTAATTCCAGAATCCCAAAGCATGTGCAGAAATTTTTCGATAATTTTCTCAATATTGTAACCCTCAATATCTCGGTATGCAATCATCAAGTCAATATCGCTGTGAAGTGTCATCTCTTCCCGACCGTAACTACCAAGTGCGACAAGTGAAATTGGCACAGAATTTCTCATTGGTAAAAAATTCCGAAAAACATCTCTCAAAACCGTTTTATACACGAGTGAAATTATCGCATCATAAAAACGAGTGTGCCGAAAAACAAAACCTTTTGAATTTTCATTTGCACTTTTTACAAACTTTTCATACTCTTTAAGGTGATTTCGGATTGCTCCTCCAATTTTTAGCAAACTATCTTTTTCTTCAAAAAGATTTTCAATTTCAAATTCTAACTCTTTAACTGTTTTCAATTTTTTGCTCCAATAAATACTTCAAACGAAACATTTTCGCCTGTTCCTTCAACAATTTTATCACCCTTGATTCCACTTAAATATCTATCAAGTTCAAAATTAAATCTTTCGCTTTTTCCACCAATCAAGATTTTAAAACTAGCGACTTGTCCTTTTCCATCAAGAATAATTCTCACTTTTCCCTGATTTCCCGCAATTTCTGGAGATGGATGCCATCTTTTGTAAAGCGACTCTTTCACTTTTGAGAAAAAATCATCATAAACACCCTGATCCAAATTATCTAAACTGCTTTTTCCAATTTCCATCTCCTTGTATTCAACTGAGAGCGAATTTTTAGAATATTGAAAATTTCGTTCAACTGTAAATGCCTCTTTTCCAATTGAAATATTTCTATCATTTTCAACTGGACTTTCTGTTTTTGACATAGATTTCAGTCGGCTCAAACTCTCTTTTGAAACAGTTGGAGGTGGTGGAGTATCTTCAATTGTGTCTTGAACTTTTGCCGTTTTTATATTGCTAAAAAGTGAAGAGAGCGAAGGAGTTTCAGGCTTAGGCTCTGGTTTCGGTGCTTCTTTTTTTGCTTCAGGCTTAGGCTCTGGTTTTGATACTGGTTTAGGTTTTGGCTTCTCAATCGGCTTCGGAGTAGGTTTTTTCACAATCTCTTTTTTTTCCGTCTCAATTCCATCTTTATAAACAAGGTCAATTTCCACAGGCTTGATTTTGATATTCATTTTTAAGTCTGTGTTGTAACCATAATTTAGAAATAGATAAAGCATTGAAAAAGTAAATGAGATTGAAAAAAGTCCTGAAATGTAAAAATTTATCTTTTCATTATCATTTATATAAATATCCATTATTTTCCTAATTTCATTTAAAATTTATATTTTTTATTTTAACAATTTAGGAAATTTTTTTTAGATTCTCTTTTTTTTGTAGAAAGAGACATTAAAAAAATGGACTTTCTACAATTTTCAAGATTTAAATATTTTCGAGTTTTTTCAGAAGTTCAGAAAATCTCTTTTCAAAATAGTGTGGTTGAGTTTCGAGTTGGTTTTTTGGCGAAATCAGATTTTTACCAAATTCTAAACCTTTTTCTGTAAGAGACTTGAATTCTTTTAAAATTGGAATTTTCACCTCTTTTCCGTTTTCATCTTTTTCAGTTCTGTATTTTGAAGATTTTCGTGTTTTTGTTTCCAAAAAACCTGCTGAAATCATTTTTTTGTGGGGAAAATTTTTGAGAAAGAATCTCTTCAATTGTTTCATCGCACCAAACAGCAAAATATGGATCAAGCCATCGTGCAAAGTTAATAATCAGTTTTTTGTGAATCCAAGTTCCATTGATAGATTTATCATTTCCACCCTTACGAACTACCACCAAATCGCCAAACAGAATATTCCCCGTTTGGGAAAATGCATTTAAATAAAGTTTAGAAATTGGAAACTAATTTTATTCCTGCAAAAGCAGGGATATTTTAAGTCCATTTGATAAAATTATTTTAATATAAATTATCTTTATCTGGCATTGCTTCATGTTGGTAAAGTGGTCCTCGGGATTCAATTTTCACATCAGCTTTTTTGAGTGATTCCACAACAACCTCTTTTTTATCCTCTTCAACTGGTTTTGCTTTTCCTTTGCTTTTTCTTCGAGCTTCCATAAGTCGCTTTCGCAAATCATCGGTACTTTCATCTTTTGGAGGCTCATTATTGAATTCTTCTCGAGGTCTTTCAATTTCTTGCGGTTGGGGTTGAGGTTTTGGTGCTTCTTCACGAATAATAACTTGAGGTTGCATTTGAGGTTGTGGAGCTTGAGCCATTGGAGCATATCCAGAATAGTATTTATGGAATTCTCTCATTTGGAAAAGATTTTGCGGGTCTTCCATAATATACATTTTGACAAATCGAGTGTAAGTGGAATAAGCGATATTTCGACCAGAGTCTCGATTTATAATTGCAAGTTGTTCGCTATATTTGTAGCCTTCATCAATCAGATACTCAATTTTTTCTCGAATCAAGTCAAGAAAAGTTTCATCACTCATTGAGTGAAAAAGAAAATCGACTTCGCTTTTACTTGTTTTTTTTGGTAGGTTTGTGTTTGGAACATTTTCAACTCTGTTCATCACATTTTGAATTACTTTAAATACACATAACATTTTCTTTCCTTATTAAATTTTATTATCTTAGTTTGTAGTCAAACTGGTAGAGAAATTCGCCTAAAAATTTAGACGAAATAGATTTTACAAAAGCTTCAAACTCATCTTCTTTTTGGAAAACTGGAGCATGAACTCCTGAAAGAGCGATGAGGTCATCTTCTGCACTAATTCGAGTTCCGACCTCATCGGCAAGACCAATTTCAACAGCTTCTACACCTAAAAAAAGTCGAGCTTCTGCCCACTCTTCACTCCGATTTAAATCCAAATTACGAGCTTCTGCTACATCTGAAACAAACATCTTGTAGCTCTCTTTTGTAAGTCGGTCTATCTCCGCTCTCTCAAAAGGCAACCATTCTCTAGCACCCGTTCCAGCTTCTTTAAATTTTCCTGCTTTTGAAACTTGTGGCTCAATTCCAATTTTATCCGCTAATTCGCGATAATTGATTCCATCAAAAATCACTCCAATCGAACCAACAAGCGATGCTTTATTCACAATAATTTTGCTACTCCAAAGTGCAGAATACAAACTACCACTTGCAAGAGAACCCGAAGCATATGAGACAACTGGTTTTCTGCTTTTTACAAGTTTCACCATTTCCGCAATTTCTACCGAAGTTGTCATTGCACCGCCTGGAGAATCGATCTCAAAAAGCACTCCCTTTATAGAATAATCGTCATAAATATCTTTTAACTCTTTCAGAACTTCTCGACCATCATTTATTTCGCCAGAAAGTGAAACAACTGCTAAATTGTATGGCTCTGAAATTGTTCCTTCGTTTGGTGTAAAAAGCCAAATAATAAAAACAATTAAAAGAACCGCTTTTACATGATTTCCAACTGTTGTTAAAAAACTACCAATAAATCTAAAAAATCCCATTTATCTCCAATACTTTTTATTTTTTCTCAATTTTTCATTTCGACTTAAAGCAAAAAGTCCAATAGCTCCAAGAACAATCATTGCACTTGATAAAATTTGTCCCATTGTTAGCCAATCAAAGGCTATGTATCCAATCTGAATATCTGGTTCTCTCCAAAACTCTGCAACAAATCTAGCAATTCCGTATCCAATTCCGTAAAGCATTGCCAATTCACCCATGAATTTTGTTTTTGTTCTCCACCAATACAAAACAATAAAAAGTAATAGACCTTCTAAAAATGCTTCGTAAAGTTGAGACGGGTGTCGCAATTCATCATAAACAATAATTCCCCAATCCACATCAGTCGCTCGACCAACTAACTCTTGATTTAAGAAATTTCCAATTCTTCCAAAAATATATCCGAGCGGAACTGAAATCGCTACAAGATCAAGTAAAAACCAGAGTGAAAATTTATGTTTTTTCGCAAATAAGTAAGAAGCAATGAAGAAACCAATTAAAGCTCCGTGATAACTCATTCCACGAATTCCAACAAATTCACCATTTGAGAATGGATTAAAGATTTGCCACGGTGCTGAAAGATAGTAACTTGTGTGGTCGCTGTAAAAAAGAACATATCCGAGTCTTGCACCAAGAACAACTCCAATTTCCACCCAAACAAAGTAGCTATCAAGCTTAACTTCTGAAATTGGTAATTTATCTTTTTTAACTATCCACTTTGCCGTCATTAATGCAAGAAGCAGAGCTAAAACATATGTAATTCCGTACCAGTGAATTTTTAAACCAAAAAGTTCAACCGCCACGGGATTAAAATGAGAGTAAATATTTTGCCAAAATTCCATTTAAATTCTTTTCATTTTTTAGAATTATATTATAATTTTTTTTGAACTAAATTATTATTTTATTTTTAGGAGTTATAAGAAAGATAATTCTTTTAACAAAGTTTTTTTGGAAACGAGAAGTTTCTCTCGCTCCATTTTTTAAATTTGGATTCTATTTTAATCCATTCTCAAGGCTGAATGCACCATCAAGAAGAGTCTGTTCATCAAATGCTTTTCCAATAAGCTGGAGACCAATTGGAAGTTTTCCACTCCATTCAACAGGTAGTGAAATTGCAGGAAGTCCAGCAAGATTTACAGGAACTGTGAAAATATCACTTAAGTAAGCTTGTAGCGGATCACTTTTTTCACCAAATTTCCAAGGTAGAGTTGGTGAAACTGGAGAGAGAATTAAATCAGCATCATGGAAAATTTCATCAAATTGCTTTTTAACAAGATTTCTGACTTTTTGAGCTTTCACATAATATGCATCATAATATCCACTTGAAAGAACAAAATTTCCGATAAGAATTCTTCGCTTGACCTCATCGCCAAAACCTTGAGAACGACTATTTATAAAAGTTTCTTGGAGGTTGTTTCCTTCAACTCTAGTTCCATATCGAATTCCGTCATATCTTGAAAGATTTGAACTTGCTTCTGCCATTGCTGTAATATAATACGCAGAAATTGAGTGATCTAAATTTCCAAAATCTTTCTCAATAATTGTGTGTCCAAGATTTCCTAAAAGTTTCTCAACATTTTTATAGGCATCTCGAATTTCTGATGAGGTCTTTTCCAAATATTTTGGCAAAACTGCAATTCTTAATTTTCGTCCAGAGTTTAGATTTTTGGCAATTTGTAATTTTTCCTTACTTGCACTTGTTGAGTCTTTAGGATCATGTCCAGAAATAATGTCGTAAAGAATTGCAGAATCTTCTACATTTTGTGTAACAGTTCCAATTTGATCAAGTGAGCTACCATAAGAAGCTAAACCGTATCGGCTGATTTGTCCATAAGTTGGTTTAAATCCAACAACTCCTGAAAAAGAGGCTGGTTGTCTTACACTTCCACCCGTGTCGCTACCAAGTGAAGCAATTGCAATTTTTCCGCCAACAGCAGAAGCACTACCGCCCGAACTTCCCCCCGGAATTCTTTCAAAATCGTGCGGATTTAATGTTTTTCCATAAAAGCTACTTTCTGTTGAACTTCCCATTGCAAATTCGTCCATATTTGCCCGACCAAACGGCGAAAGTCCATTTTCTCTCAATTTAGTAATAACTGTCGCATCGTATGGAGCTACATATTTTTGAAGAATTCCACTCCCTGATGTTACATTCCAATTTTTAACTTGAATATTGTCTTTGATTAGAATAGGAATACCGTCGCCACTCTCTTCAAATCCTACATAAGCATTTAAATTACTCTCTTTTGCTCTCTTCTCTAAATCTTTTCTAAATTCCGCCATTTCCTCTTTTGGAAGTGCAATTGCCTCTTTTAAAGTTATCAAGTTTTAATTTCCTATTTTTAATCAAAGTGTAGCAAAAACTAATTATTTCATTTTTCAAAAATTTTATGAATTATTGATTTGCTAGAATATTGTTTTGAGAAATATATTTGATAAATTAACAACTTTGTTATTGAGACTCTAAAACTTCTTTAAGAACGGGAAATAATTTGAAAGAAAGGAGATACACAAATCGAGTTTTGTTTGTGTCTAATAATTAATGAGATTTAAATTTTTAAATAGGTTTTTTCCAAAACTATTTGTTGGTGTTTGGTTGAATGGAGAAAAATATTACTTAAATGTTCAGAAAGTTACACCATCAGGTGGTTGGGAAAGCCAAAGTTTTTCTTATGATAAAACTGATGAGCAGTTGGTTTTTAAAAAACTAGAGAAATTTCAATCGGAAGCAATTTTTACATATATAGCTTTTTTAGATAATTCACATTTTCAGGGAGCAATTCCAACTGGTCGTGAATCTGAATATTTAAATTTTTCAGAGATTAGTAAATATGATGATTTTGATGATATTCTTTTTAAGAAATTCGGTAAAGAATGGTCAGTTTATACCCTGAAGAGTGAGATTTTAATTTTTCAAAATCGTTATAAAAGTGTTGGTTTTGATTATATTTTCTCTCCTTTCTTTCTACCTATTTCACTACAAAAAAGAAACCAACTTATTAATAAAACCTCACTTTTTGCTGTTGTTCAAGATAATGCAATTGTTGTATCTATTTTCAATGGCGAAAAATTGCTTTACGGAAAATATGTCGATGAGGTCGATTTTAATGAGATTGATATTGAAGAATCTAAAAGTGAAATTGAAGAAGATGTTTTTGAAATCTCTTCAGACTCAAAATTAGAAAGAGATATTGAAACTGTTTCACTCCGAAAAAATCAATCTAGTAGCGACTTTTTTGAAGAAGAGTTAGACCTCGATCTTTTTGATTTAGAGCTTGACAAAGAGTTTCCAGAACTTGAAACAAAAGATGAAGAGCATGAACGAAAAACAATTGATCAGGAATTTGCTAGTGTTGATGTTTTAGACAATGAGATGTTTAGTGAAAAAAATGAAGAGCCTAAAATAGAGGATGTTACTCCAATTGATGATGGAACACTTGATTTAGAAAAAGAGATTGAAATTGATTTGGATGAGAGTATTGAGACACTTGAAGATATTAGCGACAATGAAGAAGCAGATTACAACTTTATCTATCAAGCGATAAGAATCGGAGTCGATGAATTCTATAACAAGGAACTCTACCAATCTGATTTTATTGAAAATACTTATATAGTAACAAACAAGAAAGTAAGTAATATTTTTGTACAAAAACTCGAAAAAGATTACTCTTTTGATGTTGAAAAAATTCGAGTAGATTTTTCGGAACTCATTGTTGAATTAGTCAAAGAGGAGGTTTTTAATGAAATATAGTTATATAAAAGCTCGTGAAAAGAGGATTTCCTCTCCAGAAGTTGGGCTTGTTCTCTCATTTTTTGCTGTTATTTTTCTTTTTATAATTGGTGTCGCTCTCTATTTGAGTTTCAAGATTGATGCTTTTGAACAGAGAAAAGAGGGTTTTGTCCATGAAAAGAGTCAAGTCGAACACCAAATTACTCTACTTGATAAAGAGATTAAAGTTTTAAAAGAGGCGGTTTTAAACAGCGAGAAACTCAACGAAAAAAATATTTTTATCTCAACTTCAATAAAAAATCTTTTCCAAATGATTCCTGAAAAAATCACACTTTCAAAAGTTGAACTAAAAGAGAAAGAGATAGTTATTTACGGTGTTACACCAACAAAAGATATTTATAATTTACGACTTCTTGCCTCTCTCAAAGCAATTTTTGACAAAAGCTACACCAGTTTCTATCTGCAAGAAAATGGGTGGTATAAATTTGTCTCCTACAACTATATGGATAACAATCTAACAATTTTCAGAAACAAATAACTCCTACTAACTTTTCCCGTAAAAAAACGGGAAATAAAAATCTTATTATAAATTTTAAAATTAGTTGATCAGATACAATTTTAAAAAACATAAAACGGAAAAAAATGGACATAAGAAAAGAGTTTATAGAGTTTTTTAAAAAGCGGGGACACTCAATTGTAGAGAGTTCTCCACTTGTTCCTGATGATGAAAGTCTACTTTTTACAAATGCGGGAATGGTGCAATTCAAAAATATTTTTACGGGCGAAATCCCAATTCCAGAAAATCCTCGAGCGACCTCATCGCAAACTTGCCTTCGAGCTGGTGGAAAACATAATGATTTAGAAAATGTCGGTTACACAGCTCGACACCATACACTTTTTGAGATGCTTGGAAATTTCTCTTTTGGCGACTATTTTAAAGAAGATGCAATTAAATATGGTTGGGAATTTGTAACGGAAGTTTTGGAATTTCCAAAAGAGAAACTTTGGGTAACAATTCACGAAACAGACGACGAAGCTGGTGAAATTTGGAAAAAATATATCTCTCCAGACCGAATTAAGAAATTTGGAGACAAAGATAATTTTTGGCAAATGGGCGATACTGGACCTTGTGGCCCGAGTTCTGAAATTTTCTATGACCAAGGTGAAGAGCAATTTTCATCTTCCGAAGACTATTTAGGTGGAGAGGGCGATCGATTTTTAGAAATTTGGAATCTTGTTTTTATGCAATATGACCGAGACAAAAATGGAAATTTAAATCCACTTCCAAAACCAAGTATTGATACAGGAATGGGTCTTGAGCGAGTTACTGCAATTCATGAAGGCAAAACAACAAATTTTCACTCTTCACTTTTCATGCCACTTTTGGAAAAAATTGCTGACCTCATCGGCAAAAAATATGAACCAGAAACAGGTGGAAGTTATCGGGTAATTGCGGATCATATTCGGGCTGTCTCATTCCTACTTTCTCAAGGTGTCTCTTTTGGAAATAGTGGTCGTGGCTATGTTTTAAGAAGAATTCTTCGTCGTGCTGTTCGTCACGGGTATTTGCTCGGTTTCCGAACTCCATTTTTGCATAAAATCTTAGAAACTCTTGTTTCAGGAATGGAAAATTCGTATCCTTATTTGAGAACTGAAAAAGAGAGAGTTGAAATTGAGATACTTCGAGAAGAAGAGAGATTCTTCAAAACTATCGAATTGGGAATCCAACTTTTTGAGTCTGAAATTGTAAATACAAAAGATATTTTTTCAGGCGAAACTGCATTTAAACTTTACGACACTTACGGTTTTCCACTTGACTTGACTGAAGACATGTTGCGGGAAAAAGGTTTGAAATTAGATTCTGAAACTTTCCAAAAACTTATGAAAGAGCAGAGAGAGAGGGCAAAAGCAAATTGGCAAGGTAGCGGAGATTCTTCAGAAACTGGAGATTTCAAAGAGCTTCTTTCAGAATTTGGTGAAAACTCATTTTGTTATGAAAAAACAGTTTTGAAAAGCAAAGTTCTAGCTGTTCTTGATGAAAATTTTAAAAGAGTCCAGAGTTCTGAAAATGGTTGGGTGCTTTTCTCTGAAACTCCATTTTATGCTGAAAGTGGTGGGCAAACTGGAGATTCTGGAAATTTTGGAGAATCTGAAATTCTGGATACAAAAAAGTTTCATGGATTAAATCTCTCAAAATTTAGTGGAAAAATCGCAGTCGGAGAAATTCGAGAGGCGAAAGTATCAAATTCAAGAAAAGAGATTGCAAAACATCATTCGGCAACTCACCTTTTACATTCAGCACTTCGTGAAGTTTTAGGCGACCGAGTTCAACAAGCGGGTAGTTTGGTTTTGGCTGATAAATTACGATTTGATTTTTCTCATGACGGAGCTGTTTCATCCCAAAATTTAGATAAAGTTGAGGAAATTGTCAATCGTGTAATTTTCCGTGGAGTTTCTCAAAAAACTGAAATTCTCTCTCCAGATGAAGCTAAAGAACGAGGTGCAATGGCACTTTTTGGTGAAAAATATGGCGATGAGGTTCGGGTGGTCTCTTTTGAAAATGAGTCGATGGAACTTTGTGGTGGAACTCATGTCCAAAACAGCTCAGAAATCGGAACTTGTCTAATTTTAAAAGAGTCTGGTGTTTCTGCGGGAGTCCGAAGAATTGAGGCTGTTGTTGGTGAAAGTGCTTACAAATATCTTAAAAATTTACAAAAAGAACGAGATGAAGCAATTTCTAAAATGAAAAGTCAAAACCTCATCGGCGGAATTGAGAAACTTCAAAAAACTATTTCAGAATTGAAAAATGAGATTGTAGCTTTACAAAAATCTTCACAAAAAAGTTTTGCCGTGGAAAAAATTGGCGAGATAAATTGTATTGTTGATGAACTCCAAAATGGTGATATTAAAGGTGAGATTGACAAAATCAAAAATGCTCACGAATCAATTGCGGTAATGCTGTTTCAGAAAAAAGGAAACAAAGTTCTTCTTGCTTCAGGTAGTAAAAATTCGCCTGTTCATTCTGGAAATTGGATTAAAAAAGTAGCTCCAATTCTAGGCGGTGGCGGAGGTGGTCGTCCAGATTTTGCCCAAGCTGGTGGAAAAGATGTTTCTAAAATTGCTAATGCAAAAAAAGAGGCTATCGAGTTTTTAAAAAATATCTAATTTTTTGTCGGAACTTTCCGACAATTTTTAAAGTGGTTAGAATTGCAAAAAATTAAAAGAGAATAATGAACGAAGAAATCACATATTCTGAACTTGTAAATAAAGTTTTTGAGCGAACACTAAACTTAAGAGATGAAGCTGAAATCAAAAAAGAGGTAAAAGACCGACTCACAAAAAAAGAGCTTAAATCACTTTTACACATCTATTCTGGTGGTCAAGAAAATGAAATTATGGAGAAGTTAAATCTCGATTCTGAGAGATTTCAAGCTGTTTTAGATAGTGGAAAAAAGAAGATTAAAAACGGTTTTTCAAAACTCACACTCCAATAGAAATTGTCGGATTTCTCCGACAAATAGAGTTAAATTTTGAGTCTGAAAACTTTTGCGATTGGAGTTAGAATAACTGGTTCAAAAAGTTCTCGTGGGTATGTTTCAAGAATGAAAAGCTGAAAATATGCTGAATTTAGAGTGTAATTATCAACAACAATCATTTTTCCGTATGACTGCATGAAAATTATTGAAATTCCTGCACCTGCTCGGAGTTGCATTCTTTGAGTTTTCATCTGTCCATTTTTCTGATATTGTGTAATAAAAAAGCTATCAATCGGTTTTTCTTGATTTCCAACTTTTAGTGTTCCTTTTGTTTTGTCAAAAGATAATCCACCGCCAAGCACAATCTCTTTTCCTGTATCTTTAAAATTATCAGTTTGATAAAAGAAAGGTCGAATTTTCTGATTTCCTGTTTTTAAATCAATTTGTGAAAAAAGTCCAACAGTTGGTAAAATATTCAACATTCTCAACGGTAGATAATAATAAACATCTCGAGTTTTTGCTGGAAGTTTGAATTTACTTCTATGAATTCCTGCAATAAATTCGTCTGGATTTGTCAAGCCTAAATCTTTCATCATGTGAGAAATTTCTGGTTTTCCGTTATTAAAATATTCTGCTGAAAAACGAGCCATATTTGCCGAAGCGATTGGGTCTCTCATAAGTGAAAAACTAGCAGGATAATTTCGATTTCCAGAGTGTTTTGCACCATCTACAAAAGTTCGAGTATCTGCATAATATCGGATTGGATATCCATAATCCCACCATGCCATCGTGTAGTCATCGCTTTTTGCCATCTGTTTCAATTCATCAAGAACCGCAACTTCATTTTTGTTGAAAACAACAGGAACTTTATACTCTTTAATGTGAATATAATTTGGATAGAGAGCAAGAGTTGTTAAAATTGTCGCAAATGCATATTTTAAAAGATTTGTGTTGAAATCTTTCACAATAATTGTGATGAGGTATCCTAAACCGAGTGCATAAATTGGAACAGCATAAACTGTAAATCGTAGTCCATTTTGGTAAGCTAAAAAACCGAGTCCAATCATTGGAATTGCAATAAGCATAATTCTAAATCTAAAAATTAGTAGAAGAACTCCAAGAGATGAAATCCAAAAAGTTATAGGGTGTCCGCTAATTCTATTTACAAAAACATCAAACGGAATTGCACTTGCTTCACGAACAGTTTGAACAACATTATAATATTTAAGTTGAATTTCGTCAGTTCCACCAACAGCAGATTCTGCACGACCAACATAACTTTTTAATTGTGCAATTATTGAGTCAAAAGCTCCAGAAAATAATAAAGCAACACCAGAAATCAGAAAAACAGCAATAATATATCTATCAAAAGTGATTTTTCGTTTTTTTGCTTTTTTCTTTAAATTTACAACCTCATCGCTATCAGTTTCATTTTCTTCATGATCTGTATAGTGATCTATATTTTCAAGCCAAAAAATTACACCAAAAAGTGCAATAATTACAGCAATTTTAATATAGGCTTCAATTGGAAAAAGAGCAATGAAGAAAATTGACATCAATTTATAGTTATACATCTCTTTTCGCTCAAGCATAACAGTGTAAATAAAAGTCATTCCAATAAGTGCTAATGAGAGTGAAAAACCTTGTGGATACCAATATAAATAGACAACTTCAAAAAGTGGTGCAAAAAGCAGAAAGCTATTTTCTCGTTTTTTAATTGCGACAATTATTCCCCAAAGAACAAATGTCGGTAAAACAATTGCCAACATATCACTGTCATAATACCCCGTCATTGTTCTGTTGTAATAACTCCACGTTACCGCACCAACAACACCCGCGATAAATCCCATAAGTGGTTGCTTTAGTGCCTGTCCAATTAAAATAAGTGGAATTACAAGAAGAGAACCAAGAAACGACGGCATCCAAAGAATTGTTGTCTCAAAAGAGAAAGGCAAAATAGATGCAAAAAAAGCTGTAAGCTGTGCCACTGGATTATGAACTGGAGAACCATCAATTGAGTTGTATTCAGTTTGTCCATTCAAAAGGTCTCTAGCACCTTCTGCAAAATAGTAACCATCGTTTGTATTGATCATTAGTTCGCCAAGCCATTTGAAACTTTCCACAGCACTAAATTGATCAACCCAAATATATCTCATACCAACTGAAAAGAGAAAAGCAAAAAGAATTGCAAAAAATAGCTGGGTGATTCCCCACTCGCTATCTTCTGTTTTTAAAAGTTTTTTCATTTAAAACCTTAGATTTAAATTAAGCAAAATTCTAACAAAAAAGTATTTTTTAAACTTCTTATAATTGTGAAAAAATTTGGAGATATTTGTGAAAAAAATTTTAGTTGTTGGTGATTTGATGATTGATAATTATCTTTGGGGAAGTTGTTCAAGAATTTCCCCAGAAGCACCTGTTCAAATTGTGGATATTGAAAATGAGACAAAAGTTTTAGGCGGTGCTGGAAATGTTGTCCTAAATTTGAAAAGTTTTCAAGTTGAAGTTTCTGTTCTTTCAGTTATTGGAGAAGACGAAACAGCAAATGAATTGAAAAATATGTTTTCCGAATTGGAAATATCAGCAGACCTCATCGTGCAAAAAGATCGAAAAACATCCAAAAAAACAAGAATTATGGCTTCGCATTCTCAAGTTGTTAGATTTGACAAAGAGACGAAAGATGAAATTAGTTCAGAGAGTGAAAAAAAGCTTTTAGAAATATTTCATAAAAAGTATTTGGATTATGATTTGATTTTGCTTTCAGACTATGGAAAAGGTGTTTTAACAGATAAGGTTTGTCGTATAATTATTGATAATTCTAAGAAAGTTTTGGTTGATCCAAAAGGAACAAACTACCAAAAATATAGCGGAGCATTTTTATTGACACCGAATAAAAAAGAGAGTGAAATCGCGACAGAAATTAAAATTATCGATGAGGTTTCATTGAAAAATGCACTAGAAAAATTAAGAGAGATTTCAAATTTGAAAATTCCGCTAATTACTTTGAGTGAAGAGGGAATTGCATTTTTGGACGAAGATAAAGTTGTAAAAAAACCAACTGTTGCAAGAGAAGTTTATGATGTTACTGGTGCGGGAGACACTGTTTTAGCTTCACTTGGATTTGCAATTTTAAATGGTAAAAATGTTGAAGAAGCTGTCGAGTTTGCAAATTTATCTGCGGGAGTTGTTGTCGGAAAAATTGGAAGTGCTACTGCGACATTGCAAGAAATTGAAAATTATAAAAATTCTCTTCACCAAAATTCCATTGATAGTAAAATTAAGAGTTGGGCGGAAATTTCTAAAATTGTCGAGCAGTTTCGAGATAAAAAAATTGTATTTACAAATGGGGTTTTTGATATTTTGCATCGCGGACATGTTTCATATTTGCACACAGCGAAATCTTTCGGCGATGTTTTAATTCTTGGACTAAATTCTGATAAATCTGTCAAAAGATTAAAAGGTGAAGAGAGACCAATAAATTCAGAATACGACCGAGCTTTTTTACTTTCTGCTTTAGAATCTGTTGATTTTGTTACGGTTTTTGAAGAAGATACTCCACTTGAACTTATAAAAATTGTGAAACCAAATGTGCTTGTGAAGGGCGGAGATTACGAAGGAAAAGTTGTCGTTGGTAGCGAAATTGCCGATGAGGTCAAACTTGTCTCTTTTGTTGATGGAAAAAGCACAACAAAAACTATTGAAAAAATCAAAAATAAAAGTTGAAAAAATTCCCGATGAGGTCGGGAACAGAAATTAAAAGTAATTTGAGATTGTTTCTCGAATTATTTCAATATTTTCTAAAGTGTTGATTCTGTTTCGGAATTCACTTGCACCATCAATTCCTTTTGAATATGTGTGTAGATGTTTTCGGAAAAGAATTGCACCGTAATCTCCGTAAAAATGAACCATGGAATCGAAGTGTTCTAAAATAATTTCCCGCTTTAGATTTTTATCGGTTTCAGTTGTGCCATTTCGGATTTGGTGAAAAATCCAAGGATTACCAACTGCACCTCGACCAATCATAATTCCGTCAGCATTTGTGATTTTCAATACCTCATCGCTTTTTTGGACTGAAGTAATATCGCCATTTGCAACAACAGGAATTGATACTGCTGACTTAATTTGTGCAATTGCTTCATAATCAACTTCACTTTTAAAACCCCCGCTACGAGTTCGACCATGAACGGTAATGAAATCAGCACCGCCATTTTCAACAGCTTTTCCAATTTCAACTGGATATTTTGAATCAAAACCAATTCGCACTTTGACACTTGTGTATTTTTTAGATGAAGTCTCTTTAATAATTCGAGTCATTTTTTCAAGTTTGTCTAAATCTTTTAGAAGTCCGCTACCTGAACCGCCTTTTACAACTTTTGGAACAGGACAACCAGAATTCAAATCAATAATATCTATTCCATCTCGACCGTTTAAATACTCAACTGCTTTTCGGACAATTTCAAAATCAGAACCTGCAATTTGAACAGAATAGGGATTTTCATTTTCACTTTTCTCCACCATTTTAAGACTCTTTTTTGAGCCATAAACAAGTGCATTTGAGCTTATCATTTCACTAACTGTTAAATCGACACCAAATTTTTTGACGACTCGACGAAATGGCAAATCTGTATAACCCGCAAGAGGGGCTAAAAGTAGAAGGGGTCTATCTTTTTTGAAAAGTTCCAAATTTACCTCTTAAAGAAAAAATCAATATCAAGCAGTGTGTGATCAGTCTGCTTTAAAATAATATATGCTCGGATATGGTTGAATTCAGAATTTCCATGATCTCGAATCAACTCTTCAACTTCTCCCGTCATCTCAAGATGTAAAAGTGTATAAAGATAGGACTCAAAAGCATCTTCATGTTTATCTGAAAGCTGTTTGAAAAAATCAATTCTAAAATCTGGACTCATATTTGAATCTTTAACAACACTAGCCATTTTTAGGTAATTCTCTTTGCTGAAATTGAGTTTTTCAACAAGTTCAAGAGCTTTATCAAGTGTTAGAGTAATTCCATTTTCTTCTTCATCAACTCTGCTTAAAATATTGAAAAGTCCCTCGATATTTAGCCATTTGTCATATTTTTCAATAGTTTGGAGTGAAGCGGTTCGACAAAGTCTATTGAATGCTTGAATATAAAGTTTATCGCTATATCCATGCTCCATAATAATCTCTTCTGGATTTCCGTCTCCAAATTGAAGAGCATTTCTTCGGTTCAACTCTTTTAGATGAAAACCAGAACCGCTTTCAACTTCTACAATTTCACCATTTTGGAGAGCAACAATTTTTTCGATTAGAGGACGAAAAATATTCTTTTTGCTCAACCCATCTGCCGAGTTGATTTGAAGTTTTAAGAGTGTAATAAGTTCGCCAATATCTCTGTATTGAGAAGTTTTGTATTGTATCGATGAGGTCTCTTTTCTTTTTAAATTCATCTCGATTGTGTTTTCTAGTTTCTTTAAATCTCTCTCTTCTGCTTTTTCATGAAAGTAATTTATCATTCCATAAAACATAAGATGACCGAGTGAAAATAGGAAAAGAGCCACCGCAGGAATCATAATTGCAATTGCAATTGGTAAATCTGGAAGAGTGTATTGACCGTTGTAAATTTCAATTGTTCCAGTAGAACTTTGAGTAACAAAAGTGTAGATTGCCCACCCAACAAGCACAAGAAAAAACATTGCAAAAAAGCTATACCGTTTTATATACATTTTCATTTGACTGTTTGCAAAATTCTGCTTTTCACAAAAAATTGCTTACCCCCTTTGATATAAAATTAAAACTAATTTTAATTTTACTGTAAATATTCTGAGTATTTGGAAAAATTTAGCTTAAAATTTTTTTATTCGCATAATTTCTCTAAAAAACAATGTGATAAAATTAAAACAAAAGGTAATTTTAATGAGAAAAGCAATTTTGACTTCTGAAGGAATCTCTTTTCCTGATGAACCAACTGAAATTATTTCAATGGTTGGCTCTTCGGTAGCTGTTACAATTTATGACAGAGTGTTAAAAATTGGTGGAGTTTTACATTTTTTACAGCCAACTTGGAACGGTTTTGGGATTAAAGAGATAAAATTTGGCGATGTCGGAACGGAACAACTTATTAAAGAATTCTTAAAAAAAGGCTCAAATCCTGAAAATCTCATCGCAAATATCGTCGGAGGTGCTGTAATTGGTGAGTGTGGCGACGATATTCCAACAGGTTTAAAAAATGTCCGTTCCGCAAAGAAAATACTTGGCGATTATGATGTAGCCATCGACATTATAGAGGTTGGGAAAGAGAAGAGCCGACATGTCAAATTTCACTCGAGAACTGGTGTTTTAACCGTCAATTAGGGAACTGCCCTTGACTATCGCAAAAAAATTGATTAAAATTCGCCCTGCCTCTAGTTCAGAAGTGTAGTTTTGGGGCATGTAAAGGAATTGTTGTGAAAAAAATTGAATTCGTAAAAGAAGTTTCTAAAAAATCTGGTATTTCGATGAAAGATGCTGAAAAAGTTATTAACAGCTCACTCGAAACGGTTACGGAGATTTTAGAAAAAGATCAAGGTATCACTTTTATGGGCTTTGGAACTTTTGAAACTGTTGTAAGAGCTTCACGAGTAACTACTCTGCCAAACTCAAAACAGAAAGTTACTATTCCTGCAAAGAAAAGTGTAAAATTCAAAATTGGTAAAAACCTAAAAGAGAAAGTTGCAGCTATTCCTGTAGATGGTCCAGCAAAAAGCGAAGAAGCACCTGCTACTGCTACTGCTACTGCTACGGAGACTGAATCAGCACCTGCTAAGAAGACTCCAGCTAAAAAAGCACCTGCAATAAAAGCTAAAAAATCTGCACCAAAGAAAAAGAAGTAGTTAGAAACTATTTGCCATAGTGGTGGAATTGGTAGACACGCTAGACTCAAAATCTGGTGATAGCAATATCGTGTCGGTTCGAGTCCGACCTATGGTACCACTCTTTAAACTGCCATCTCCGCAGAGATGACTTTTTTTATTTAAAAAGAGACCCTAAAAGATCATCTACTGATTTTTTCTTATCAACACTCTCGTTAATAATTTGTCCCTCTCTTGTATCAGAAGTAAGAACACGAATTTCAATTCCAGTTAGCATTTTTGCAAGTCGCAAGTTTGCACCATTTTTTCCAATCGCTTTACCTCTCTCGCTTCTATCAATAGATACATAAGCAACTTCAACTTTATTTCCATCAATATCTTCAGTTTCACCAATTTTTACATTTTGGATTTGAGCAGGAGAGAGTGAATTTTTAATATAAACCTCTTTGATTTGGGAGTAGTTGATAACATCAATAATTTCGCCATTCAACTCTCTTGAAACTGAATTGATACGAACTCCTTTTGTTCCGATAATTGTTGAGATTGCATCGACTCTTGGATTGCTACTTCTAACAGCAACTTTTGAGCGATCCCCAGGAATTCTTGAGATACCCTCAATAGTAACAACTCCATCTGCAATTTCAGGAACAGCAACTTTAAAGAGAGAATGGAGAAATTTTGGGTGAGTTCGAGAAACATCAACAGTTAATTTATTGTCGCTATCAATTGTTACATATTTAATAACACTTGCGACTATATCGCCAACCCGAAACCTTTCACCTTTAATTCTATCTTTCTTTTTGAGAAGCACTCGAACATCTAAATTGTCAATGTCAATAATAGTATTTCCATTTTCATCAATGTCAGAAACTTTTCCTTTTATCTTTTCACCGATTCTGTTTTTGAATTCAAAATAGAGCGAATAACCTTTTGTCTCCTCAAGAGTTCTCTCGATATTTGCATAAAGATTTTCAAGAGCATAACGACCATAATTATTTAAATCGTGTGAAATTTGATACTCATCTCCCTCTTCAATATCTTCAACAGCAAATTTATCGATGGCATCCTGAAGTCTGATTTCTCCATCCTGAAGTCTTTTTGTGTCGTTTCCAACAATTGTTAAAACTTCATAAACAGTGGGTGTTTTTCCTGAAAGTTCGATAGAAAATCGCTTATCCTTTCCTAAAACCTCTCTTGCTGTTCTAATAAAAGCGAGTCTCAAAGCATCTTCAACTCTTTTTTTGTCGATATTCTTGTTCTCTGAGATCGCATCTATAACACTTTGTATATCTATATTTTCCATTTATTTCCATGATTTTTTTATTGTTTGAAAGTAATAATATTGTATCGAAAAGTTATGTTTAAATTTTCAAGAAAAATACAATATTGGTGGTAATTTCAAGATCGGTAAATTTTAATTTTTATTTAAGATTTGAAAGTTGTATTTTTTCTAATTTGTAAATTTCATATCGGATTTGTTTGAATTTTTCCGAATTTTCCATACTGTAAAGTTTAAAAAACTCTTCTAAAACTCGACTCGATTCCTGAACTCGTTTGTAGTTTGAAATCAAAATGTCTGAAATTTCAATTCGTTTATTTTCGCTTTCTAGAGTTTGTCGGAGAGAATCGTTTTCAACATCACGAAATTCTAAATATTGTTCTGAATTTGGGAGAGTTGCTAAATGTCGGAGTTCTTTTAGTTTTGTGGAAATTTCTTTGTTGTTGAATAGGAATCTATTTGTATCTTCGAGGACTCGAAGTCCCTCCTTAACTCGATTAAGGTTGGCATCGATTCCACGAAAAAGAAGTTTTTTATCTTCTTCACTCAAATTAATCATCATCTCCGAGGATTCCGAAAATTTGTAGAAGAGCAGTAAATAGATTTAAGAAATCTAAGTAGAGAGCAACAGCACCATCAATTGGAGTTTCGTAGTTTCCTTGAATGATGTTTTGAGTATCATAAATAATAAAGAAACTGAAAAGCATGACAACTGCACCTTGAATTGCAATATGTAAAATTGGATTTCCAAGAAACATGTTGATAACTGAACCAACAATTACAACGATTAAAGCTATAAAAAGAGGTTTTCCCATTGATGTAAAATCGCTTTTTGTGTTGATAGCAAAAAGAGAAAGCCCACCAAAAATAATAGTTGTCATGGCAAAAGCATTTGCGATAATCGAACTACCACCAGCCATTCCGAGAGTTTTTGCAAGAAGTGGTCCAAGAGTTAATCCACTAACAAAAGCAAAAGCAAAAAGAACGATGAGGTTCAGCGGTGCTTTATGTTTTACAAAGTGAATTCCAAAAAGAAGACCAATTTCAAGAATGAAAAATAGCCAAATTGCAGATGCAATTGTTCCCGCCATTCCAACACCAACATATGCTCCAGCAGTTCCTGCCAACATCGTTGAAGCAAAAAGCTTGTAAGTATCTTTTACAAAAGTAACAAGTTCAGAATCACTTCTTTGTGCTACACCGTAGTCGGAACCAAACATTCCACTGTTGCTGTTTGTATTAAAACTTTGCCCCTGTGAAGAAGACTTGTTAAAAAAGTCATTGTTCATAGTTTGTCCTTTAAAAAATTTTAAGTATGCTAATGGTAATTATATTAAATTCCTCTTAAATTTATTTTTTACACAAATATTTAATGTTTTTTTAAATTCTATTCTATTATTGTAAAATGTAATTCGATTTGTATAGATTAATTTTAGGTTTTAAATGTTATTCATAATTAGTATATTTATATTTTTTTCAATTACACTTTTTGGTGATGGATTTTTTTTAACAAAAGCTGAAAAGAGATTTATAGAGGAGTACCCTATTATATATTTGGCAGGTGAAAAAAATTCAGAACCATTTACAATAGGCGATGAGGTCGAAGTTAATGGATATGAGGCTGAACTGCTCCACCTCATCGAAAAAGAGAGTGGTTTAGAATTTGAAATTATTTTAGGTACTCCAAAAGAAGTTACTGATATGACGGTGAATAGGCGAGTCGATGGAGTTTTGACAAATAGCAATTTTACACAACGAAATAAACTCCACAACCCATCAATTCCTTACTCCCAATTTTTGCCGTATGTAATTGTTAAAGATGATAATCCAAAAGAGATTAATAGAGTAGAAGATCTAAAGGGAAAAATTCTTGCAATTGAAACAAATAATCCAACTTTTAAAAAGATTGCAAAAGATTTAGAGATAGATTTTGCTGAAATAAAATATTATGACAATATTTTTAGAGTTATGAAAGCAATTATTTCAGGTGAAGCAGATTTTACTATTTTTGATGAAAAAATATTCTATCTCGCTAAAACTGTTGGTCTCTCAAATCACATAAATGCAAAATTTTCAGTTGGCGAACCTTTTGATGCTCAATTCTGGTTTAGAAAAGATTATCCCGAATTAAAGCGAATTGTTGATAAGGCAATCCGAAATATTGACAAAGATGTAATTAGCAATCTCCGAAAAAAATGGTTCAACGAGGGCAACTTGGACTCAAGCAGAGTACTTTTTACAAAAGAGGAGTTGGATTTTATAAAAAACAATCCTGTTTTAAAATTGACAAATGACCCAGATTATCCTCCTTATGAATTTCGTGAAAATGATCGAGCTGTTGGATACTCAATCGATTTTATGCGATTACTTTCTAAAAAGATTGGAATCAAGTTTGAGTTTGTTTCAGAGACTTGGGAAGAACTTATTGAGATGTTTTGTCATGGTGAAATTGACATTATTCACTCAACAGATAAAGGTGAGAGAATTTCGCAATGTGCAATTTTTTCAACTCCTTTTATAAAAGATTCTTCTCAATTCTTAACAAGGTCTGATTTTTTAACTGGAAATTCAGTTGAAGACTATTTTGGATACAAAATGGCATCTCCTGCAACTTGGGAGCAGACAGAGTTTTTCAAAAAAAAATATAAGGAAAAAATCAAAGTTATTGAGACTGAAACAATTTTAGAAGCGATTGAGATGGTTAGAAAAGGAGAGGTAGATTTCACTTATGACTACGGGAATGTTTTAAATTATCTTGTTATGAAAAATGGTTACAAGGGTCTAAAAATTCAAGGAGTTGGTTATACTGATGAGAGTTTTCTTGACTACCTCTATGTTGGAGTTCCAAAAGATAAAAAAATTCTTCTCAGTATTATCAACAAAGCAATTTTCGCACTCTCAACAAAAGAATTAAACGAACTCTCAAAAAAATGGCTCTCTTTTGAAAATTTAAAACGAGTTGATTTCTCTTTTGAAGAGAAAGATTTTCTTTTTAAAAAAGGTGCTTTGAAAATGTGTGTGAATAAAAACAGAATGCCTTATGAGGGAATAGATTCAAATGGAGAACACACGGGAATTACAGCAGATATTTTTAATTTAATTTACAGCAATTCTAATTTAAATATTGAAATTATTCCATCAAACAGCATTTCTCAAACATTGCACTTTTTAAAAACAAAACGGTGTGATTTTGCATCGCTTGGAATGGAGACTGAAAATAGAAAATATTTTGCAAACTTTACAAAACCATACATGTCTTTTCCAATTGTTGTTGCAACAGATACTTCAGAGACAATTTTTATTGATGATGTGAAATATCTTTTTGGAAAAACAGTTTCTATTTTAAGAAATTGCTCTTTTGTTGATATTTTTAGAAATCAGTATCCAAAAATTGACATTGTCGAAGTTGATTCAATTGAAGAGGGTTTAAACTCTGTTAGAAAAGGAGAGACTTTTGGATATATTGACTTAGCGACACCAATTTTATTAAACATTCAAAATAGTGGAATAAATGACATTAAAATTTCTGGTCAGCTAAATCTATCAATTGATTGGAGTATTGTATCTCGAAATGATGAGCCGATATTAAACGATATTTTTCAAAAAGCTCTTGATTTTGTTAGCTTTGAAGATAAACAGAAAATTTTTAATAGATGGATTTCAATAAAATTTGAAGATCGAATAGACTACACACTTTTTTACAATTTTATAGGTTTTGTACTTATTGTTTCGATAATTGTTGTTTGGAGATTGAGAGAAGCACGAAAATTTAGTAGAAGAATTCAACATAAAAATATTGAGTTAAGTCGCTCAAAATCTGAACTTGAAAAGAGTCATAAAAAAACACAAGACTCTATAAATTATGCACTCAGAATCCAACAAGCCATTCTTCCCGATGAAATGATTTTAACTAACTATTTTTATGATTCTTTTGTAATTTGGAAACCAAAAGATACTGTTGGTGGAGATATATATTTCTTTGTTGAATTTTCTGACGATGAGGTCTTTGTGATTATTATAGATGGAGCGGGACATGGAGTTTCTGGTGCATTTGTAACAATGCTTGTCAAAGCAGTTAAAGCTCAAATATTTGCTGAAATTAGAACTGGAGTAGTCAAAAAAAGACCAAGTGAAATTCTTAAACACTTCAACATAAAATTTAAGAAGATATTGAAAAGAGAGAAGAAATCTGGTATCGGTTTTGATGGCGGAATCCTCTATTTTAATCGAGCTTCTAAATCAGCTATTTTTTCAGGTGCAAAAATCGATCTTTTTATTATGAAGCAAGGCAAAATTGAAATTTTAAAACCAGAGCGAAAAAGTGTTGGTTTTGAGAGAATTAAGATTATACAAGATTATAGAGAGCATGAAATAAATCTTGAGGTTGGAGACGAGTTATATTTAACAACTGATGGTATCTTCGATCAGGAAAATAGCAAAGAGAAAAAATTTGGAAAGCAGAATTTTATAGATGTTATAAAAAAAGTTTCTGGTTCTTCTATGGCGATGCAAAAGAGTCTAGTTGAAAGCAGATTGACAGAATTTAAAAAAGGTGTTTTGCAAAATGACGATGTTACAATTATAGGTTTAAAAATTTAAAGGATAATTTTGGAAGGTTTTTTTGTTGATAAAAGTGAAAATTCACCACGGATTTTACTTGATTGGGAACAAGGTTTAATTGAGTTTGATGGAAAATCTTATCCAGAAAACACTTTTGAGTTTTATGAACCAGTTATTGAGTGGCTTGAAATCTATTTTAGTGGAAAGGCTAAGAATAAAACAGTTGTGAATATAAAGCTCATCTATTTTAATTCTGCAACAACTCAAGTACTTTTTGATATTTTCGATTTAATTCAAGATGGTGAAAAAAATGAGTTGGAAATTAATTGGTTCTATGACGGAAGTGATGAGTTTGGAACTGAAGATTATGAAGATTATGTTGATGAATTTCCAGATTTGCATATAAAAGCAGTTCCATTTTAGAAAAAGGTTAATATATGTCAAGTGAAAATCAGTTGAAGGTGTGTGTCGAAGTGAATCAGCAAAACATTTATGATTTTAATGAAAGAATTAATGAAAAAAGTATTATCGAAGTTGCTACAAAAATAGAACAACTTCTTCTTTCAAATGGTGCTTCTAGGCGAAAGCTTAGAGATGTTTATGAGACAACAATTGAAATGCTTCAAAATGTTTTAAATTACTCTTACGATAGTTCGGAAATTGAAGCAAAAAAAATGGAAGCAAATGGAACATTCTCTATCAAATATGATTCTCAAAATGACACATACTTTTTACAAAGTTGCAATTTAATAGACAGCAAAAAAGAGAATGTTATTCAGGAAAAAATTGCAAATTTAAAAACTCTTGACGAAAAAGAGTTGAGAAAATTAGCAAGAGAAAAAATGAGAACAAAAAAAGATCTTCATGATAAAGGTGCTGGATTAGGTTTAATTTCGATTGCAAAAAAATCGTCAAAACCGATGGAATACACTTTTGAAGAGATTGTTGGAACAATAAAAAGATTTACTTTTATTGTAACAATTTGAGTTTTGGCTTTTAAAATTGGGAAAATATTTTGAAGAAGATTTAAACAACATTCTTCTTTCTGAAAATCTAACAGATGAAGAGAAAGAGAGTGTGAAATATCTTTTGTATGAATATACAAAGGTTGTTAGAAGAAATGAAAAAATTATTCGGAAAAGCGATAGAATAAATTTTGAACTTGAGAAACAGAAAGAGAAATTCATAAAACTCTCTCAAAGACTTTCAAAATATATTTCTCCGCAAATCTATAAAATTGTTTTTTCAGAAGAAGAGACAAAAATAAGCTCAAAAAGAAAAAAGCTCACTGTATTTTTTTCAGACATTGAGAACTTCACCGCAACAACTGAAGAGCTTGAGTCTGAAGAACTTACAAATTTACTCAATTATTATTTGACAGAAATGAACGAGATCGCATTTAAATATGGTGCAACTGTTGATAAATTTATTGGTGATGCAATAGTTATCTTTTTTGGTGATCCTGAAACTCTAGGTTATAGAGAAGATGCGAAACTTTGTGTGCAAATGGCGATTGAAATGAGAGAGAGAACGGCACAAATTGAGAGAGAATTTATAAATGATGGTGTTGTTGATAGCTTTAAAATACGAATTGGAATCCATACTGGTTATGTAACTGTTGGAAATTTTGGCAGTGATAGAAGACTTGACTACACAATAATTGGAAATGGTGTCAATCTTGCATCGAGATTAGAATCGATTGCACAACACGACACAATTTTAATTTCTCATGAGACATTTTCGCTTGTAAAAGATATTGTTCATACAACAAAAGAGAAACCAGTTTTTGTAAAAGGAATTTCAAGAGAAGTTCAAACTTATAGAGTTGAAAGATTAAAAACCGAAGATGAGATCTATTTTGAAGCTCTTCAAATTAAAATAAACTCGCTAAAAATGATAAATGATAAAAATGAATTGGCAATTACACTAAGAAATATTCTCAATACATTAGAGTAGAAACCCCACAAAAAAGTGGGAATTTTTCACAAATTAATCTACGGAAAGAGGAAGTTTATTCTCTCTCCATTGTAGAAATCCGCCTTCTAGGTTATAGACATTTTCAAAACCTTTTTTAGCAAGAATCTCTGCAGAAAATGCCGATCTTTGACCAGAATGACAAAGAACAATAATTTCAGTTTCAAGGTCTCCACCAACAAGATCAAAAACTTCTTTCACAAAATTCTCATTCTCAACAATTTTACTTTCGTAAAGTTTTCGAGAGTTATAACCTTTTTGATTTTTGGTTTCCATTTCTGAAAAATTTTGTCTAACTTTCAAAGGTTTCGGAGTGTAAGTTTCGTAAAATACAGGAATATTTACATGCCCTAAGCCGTGTCCAGTGTGAATAAATTCAGATGGTCCTCGAACATCAACAAAAATAGCACCCTCTTTTTGTAATTCAACTGCTTCGGAAATATCGATTTCCTCGTATAAATCAGAACTCAAAAGAAGTGAAACAGAGAGTAGAAAAGCTGACAATATTTTCATATTAGAAAAGTTCCTTTCCTAAATACTCTCCGTAAAGGATTTCTGTTTCAATTTCAAGAAGTCTGTTATATTTTGCAGTTCTTTCACCTCGAGCAGTTGAACCTGTTTTGATTTCACCAGTATTTAGTGCCACAGCAAAATCAGCAATAAATGCATCTTCACTCTCTCCACTTCTGTGGCTCATCACACATTTGTATCCGTTTCTCTGTGCAAGTCGAACTGTTTGCATTGTTTCAGAAACCGATCCAATTTGGTTTGGTTTAATTAAAATTGCATTTCCAACACCCTCTTTAATTCCGTGATTTAGAATTGAAGCATTTGTAACAAAAAGATCATCTCCAACAAGTTGAACTTTATCACCTAATTTTTCAGTGAGAATTTTCCAACCTGCCCAATCATCTTCAGAAAGTCCGTCTTCAATTGAAACAATTGGATATTTTTCACAAAGTTGTGCATAATATTCAACCATCTCTTCCGAAGTTAAAGTTCTGTTTTCAGAATCGAGTCGATATTTTCCATCTTCTGTAACAAGTTCGCTAGAAGCAACATCAAGTGCAAGAACAATCTCTTCACCCAATTTGTAACCAGCTTTTTCAATCGCCTCAATAATAATTTGAATTGGCTCTTCATTTGAACTTAAATCTGGAGCAAATCCACCTTCGTCGCCAAGTGCTGTCGCTAATTTTCTATCTTTTAAGATTTTTTTCAAGTTGTGATAAATCTCAGCAGAAGCTTGTAAGCCTTTATTGAATTCCTCAAAACCAGTTGGCATAATCATATATTCTTGAAAATCAACAGAGTTGTCCGCATGAGAACCACCGTTAATAATGTTGAACATTGGAGTCGGTAGAACCATCGCATTACTTCCACCAAGGTATCGGTAAAGTGGCATATTCAAAGATTTCGCACTCGCTCTAGCAACTGCCATTGAAACACCAAGAACTGCATTTGCACCTAATTTGCTGTAATTTTCAGTTCCGTCAAGTTCTTTCATCGCAGCATCAACAATCGCTTGATTATATGGAGTCATTCCAACAACAGCTTCGGCAATAAATGAATTCACATTTTTACAAGCTTGTTGAACACCTTTTCCCATGTATCGGTCGCCACCATCTCTTAATTCAAGAGCTTCTCTTTTTCCAGTAGATGCACCACTTGGAACAATCGCACTCGCTTCAGTCCCATCGCTTAATACAACTCTTGCCCGAACTGTTGGATTTCCCCGACTATCGAGGACCTCATCGGCAAAAACATTTTCAATAAAAATCAAGTTTTCTCCAAATATATATTTTTCGTTATTTTAACAAAAATTATAATTATCTTTTTTCCATAACATAAGATATTGCACCAATTGCAGCAGTCGCACCATCACCCGCAGCAACAACAACTTGTTTTGGTGCATCAAGTCTCATGTCTCCAGTTGCAAAAAGCCCCTCTACCGAAGTTCTCATTTTTAAATCAACAACAACTTCTCCATGTTCAGTAACATCACAAATGAAACTTCCATTCTCATCTTTCAGCACACCATTATTCACATCGTTTCCAACAAATGTAAAAATTCCTGTTGTTGGCAATTCTCGGATTCCCTCAGGTGTTTGGACTCGAATTCCTTGAACTCCCGCAATTGGATCTCCAAAAACTTCATCAGGTTTAGAATTTAAAATAAATTCAATTTTCTCATTCTTCTCAGCTCTTTCGACTGTGCTTGGTGCAGCTCGGAAAGTATCTCGACGATGAACCAAATATACTTTTGAACAAATTCCCGCTAAATATACAGCCTCTTCAAGTGCCGTGTCTCCACCTCCAATAACTGTAACTTCTTTATTTTTGTAAAAGAAACCATCGCAAGTCGCACAAGTTGAAACACCTTTTCCAAAAAATTCAGCCTCGCCTTTAAATCCAGCTTTCTTTGGAGATGAACCTGTTCCAATAATTACAGAAAGTGCATCTTCAGTTTCACCGCTATCTTTGTGAATTTTAAAAGTTCCGTCTTCATTTCGAGATACTTTTTCGATGTTTGTCATTTCGTGCTTAAGTCCAAATCTTTGGCACTGCTCTGGCCAAACTGACATCAAATCCATTCCACTCATAACTTTTGTTACACCAGGGTAATTTTCGATTTCTGAAGAGTTCATGATTTGACCCCCAGGCATTCCTTTTTCAAACATCGTTACATTTTTAAGTCCGCCTCGAGTTGCATAAAGCCCAGCTGTAAGTCCAGCAGGACCACCACCAATAATTGCTACATCTAACATTTTTGTTCTCCGAATTTTTTCTAACTTGTGAAAATTCTATCATAATGCTTTATCACTATTTTTTAAATTTTAAATAATCAAAAAGAAATTAATAAAAAAATCAATTTGTTAAACTTTTGAAAAAATGAATCAACAAACTGAATTAGAACAAAAATTAGATTTAAATGATTTTCTCTCAACTTTCCGAAACTATTTTTCACGAGAAAAGAGTTTTGTAATGGAGGGAGATACAAATCGACATCTTAAATTTATAGATAGTTTTGAGGGAACTGAATTTAGCGAACCTCCAAAAGTTGAGCAAATCTGGGAAAGTATAAATGTTGTAAAAAAATTTGGAACACTTTCACTCTCTCAAATTTATGAAATTGTCAAAATCACAAAATATTTCTTTTATTTAAAAAAAGTACCTTTTAAAGAACCTGCAAAGAGTTGGATTGAAAAAATAAATATTGATTCATATTTTTCGGAATTGAATTCTCTATTTGATAATGAAGGAAATTTTCTGGACGAAGCGGACGAAAGACTTCGTTCAATTTCATTAGGGATTTCTGAAAAGCGGGGGGAAATTCGGGATTCACTTTCTGGACTTTTACATGCAAAACGACTTGAAGAGTATTTAGTTGATAGGCAAATTCACTATTTGAATGATCGGGAAACTCTGCTTTTAAAAGGTGGATTTAATTCGGCACTCAAAGGTTCGGTGATTGGACGGAGTGCAAACGGATATTTCTATGTTCAGCCTGACACGGTTGGAAATTTTGTGAAGAAAATTCGAGATTACGAACAGGAACGAGAACGAATTTATCTTGAATACCGACGGGAAATTTCTAAGAAGTTTCAAAATTTTGTGCCATTTTTAAGATTTATTGACAAACAATTTGATGTTTTTGATCATTATCAGGCACGATACTTTTTTGCTCGTTCGTTTGATTTGCAGTTCATAAAACCAGAAAAAAGCAAGACAATTTTAATTAAAGATTTTTATCACCCTGCAATTAAGAAAAATCCGAAACCGTTGAATATTGATTTTAGCAAATCTGTTTTGATGGTTACGGGAGTAAATGCGGGTGGAAAGACGATGCTTTTAAAATCGATTCTTTCAACTGTCTATTTGGCAAAATATCTTCTGCCAATGAAAATCGATTCTTTCAACTCAAAAATTGGTAGCTTTAAAAATATTGAGTCAATTATTGACGATCCGCAGAATGTCAATTTTGATATTTCAACTTTTGCGGGGCGAATGGTCTCTTTTTCTGAAATTCTCAAAAGCGAAGATTCTCTAATTGGGGTCGATGAGGTCGAGCTTGGAACAGATTCTGACGAAGCTTCTGCACTTTTTAAGGTCTTGATTGAGAAATTGATTGAGAAAAATGACAAAATTGTTATTACAACTCACCACAAAAGACTCGCTTCGCTTTTAGGTTCAAATGAAAATGTAGAACTTGTCGCTGCAATTTATGACGAAGAACGGAGAGAACCGACTTACAGATTTTTGCAGGGAATTGTCGGTAAAAGTTATGCTTTTGAGACTGCGGAACGATACGGGATTCCAAAAAACTATGTTTCTCAAGCCCGTGTTGTCTATGGTGAAGATAGTGAAAAGCTGAATGAACTTATTGAAAAAAGCACAAATCTTGAACAAGACCTCATCGCTAAAAATGAGAAACTTGCACAAAAACTAGCTGAAGTTGAGTCGGAAAAAGAGAAAGTCCGCGAATTACAAAATGAGTGGCGAGAAAAACTTGAAGAGCAAGAGCAGGAATTACAAAAAATTTATAAAGGTGCAATTTCTGAAGCAAAAGTTTCGATAAAAGCAAAAACAATTCCTGACACTCATCGACACATGACTGAAGCTCACAAACTCTATCCAGATGAAAAACTTATCAAAGATGAACGAACTTTTGATTTTCAAAAAGGAGATAAAGTCCGCTACAAAAATAGTGAGGGAAAAATTCTCCAAATTCGGGGTGAAAAAGCCAAAGTTGAAATTGGCGGAATGCGAGTCGATTTGCCACTCTCTTCTCTCCACAAAGCTATTAAAATTAAGAAGCCTAAAAAAGTCCAAATCAGTGTTGAAAAACCAAAAGACCAAGCTTTTTTAAGATTGGATTTGCATGGAAAACGGAGAGATGAAGCACTCGAAGAATTAGATCAATTTATCTCAAATGCTCTTTTACAAGGTTGGGAAGAGATTTTTGTTACTCATGGAATTGGTGGAGGAATTCTTGCAAAAGCAGTCAATGAGTTTTTACGAGAACACCCACGGGTTCATTGGTTTGGAGATGCTCCTCCAAATATGGGTGGTCAAGGTGCAAAAATCATAAAATTCTAAAATTCCCCGTTTTGGGGAAATCTCAAATTTTTGCTTCGACGGTAAAGTTTGCTCCTCCATCTCTGTTTTGAACTGAAATTTTTCCGTTTAATCTTTCTTCGACAAGCATTTTTGCAATTGGCAAACCAAGACCTTGACCGCTTTTCTTACTCGATACAAAATATTCAAAGACCGATTCAATTGGTTTTGCTTTTATTCCTCCTGCATTATCTAAATAATCAACTAAAATTATTCCTTTTTCGTTTTTAAAGACTGAAATTGAAATTCTGTTTTCACCATCTGCTTTAAATTCGTCAATAGAGTTATTTATAAAAACAATAAAAATATTTGAAAAAATATGGTCATAGCTTTTTAGAATTTTTACATCATGGCTCACATTTGTTGCGATTTTTACATTTTTGAGTAAGATTTTTTCGTCAAGAATATTGAGAATATTTTTAAGTGTTTTATTTAAATCCAGAACATTGTCATCATTTAAGTTCGGTGAAAAATAAGTTGTGAATTCGTCAATCGTTCCTTTCATAAAAGAGAGGGACTCTTTCATTTTTGGAAGTTGTGTTTCAAAATGTTCATTAAATTTATCTTTTTGGTGTCTGTACATTGTTTCCAAAAGTGAGACTGAAGCACCCATTGAAGTCATCGGACTTTTCCATTGGTGAGAAACATACCCAATTGTCTGACCAATTGCACTAAAATGAGATTGTCGCAAAATAAACTCCTTTTTTTGCTTTAATTCATCTATCGAAGTTTTTGTTTTTGTATATTGTGCAAGAAGAATAAATACGATGTAAATTTCGGAAACGATTGGAAAAATATATTGGATTTCTTCATTAAAATCTCCAATTCCGTGAAATGAAAAAGTAAAAATGGCAAATGCAATCGCAATAATTACTTGTGCGATAATAAAATATATTTTTACTACTCCACCCTCTTTTAAATAGAGATAGATTCCAAATCCACCAATTCCGAGCATTCCAAGTGAGGCTGAAAATGTCAAAATATTTGCAGATAAAACTATAATGTAATCTGTGCCGTGATTGTAAATTATTGCAGTGTGAATAGCGGATAGAAAAACTATTCCAGACAAGAAAAATATTAGTCTTGAAACCTCTTCGTATTTATGTTTTAAATCAAATAGAAAATAGATATAAAGCAAATCAATCGCGGTTATTATTACAGGAACAAGCCAAGTAATTAACGAAATTGTTTCCGCACTTAAATAACTCGTTAGTTGATAGCCTAAACCATAGAAACCGTAATGAAAAACAAGATTTAGGTTTGAATAAATAATTGGAAAAATATATGAAACATCTCGAAAAAGAATAAACATCAAAAGACTCACAATTGATAAAACAATTCCCGCACCGACAAAAAAACCGAATGCCATCAATTTCCAATTTTCCTGATTTATAAAATCATTTAAACTTATAATTGTCCAACCAATTTCATAAAGAAAGAAATTTTCATATGATGCAACAACTGTAAGTTTTTCACCAATTTCTAAATTTAGTTTTATTTGTCCCAAACGAGTTTCTCGATCTTTTCCAAGTTCGCCACTTTCGATATTTTCAATAAGATTTCCGTTTCTAAAAACATAAATATTTATAAAATCCATTTCTGGCAAAATATTGTAAAGAATAAATTCTTGTGGTTCTTTTGAGATGTTTTGGAAAATCGTCCGACTCCAATAGAGACCTCTGTTAATTCCAATAAAAGTAATATTTTCTGTTTTGTGTAAATTCTCTAATTGCAATATCTGATGAGGTGAAAAAGAGCGATTTTCATCTTTTATAAATTCTGTAAAAGAGGCTGTTGTGCTTTTCTGAAAATTGTCTTTGATATAAAAAGTTTCTGAAAATAGTGAAGTTGAGAGAAGTAAAATAGCCAATATGTATTTCATATTTTGTCTTTTTGTCAATTTTAGCTATTTTTTAGCGAAAATTTCTTTGGGTTCAAAATCTCCTAAGATTTTTAGATTTTCTACGAATTCGTTGTAACTCACATCTTTTCTGATCTCTTTTTTTGTTTCTGGCTCTGTTTTTATTTCAATCTTTTTTGGATTATTATTAATCTCTGTTTTTGGTAAAAATTTTAACTTTTCGCCAACTTTTTTTGTAAAACTTATAACAACTGCTGTTTCTATATAAAAATATCTATCTTTTAAAATATTTCGACATTCACATTCACAATCAAAAAAGAACTTTAAGATAATTTTGTCATTTTCCAACCCGCCAAAAGAGATATGTTCTTCGATACACTTTCTAAAGACCTCATCGCTGATTTTTTCGTTTGGATTTCCCATGATAATTGTTTCAAGAACTTCATTCCAAAAGAAGTCTTCTAAATCACTATTTTTGGTTTGCGGAGTCTCCTCTTTTTCAATTTTTGGAGTCTCTTTTTCAACAACTTTCTCAACAATTCGTTCAGTTTGCACATCTGAAATCATTTTTAAAAATGTTAGATATAGAACAAACTCATTGTCTGCACCAGTCGAAAGAAGAACTTTTCCATCATTTAAAGCTGTAAAAATCTTCTCAATTTCAGCAATCGGAATTTCATTTTCAAAAAGCTTCTCTTTCAAAAACTTTATAAACTGTTCCAAAACGGTTTCAGTCTCATACTCACCAAGTTCTCTAATTTTTAGAAGTAACTTTTCTCGATTTTTATCTTTTACGAGGGAGAAAATATTTTCCAAAATAGAAGGATCGACAAGCCCCAACATCTCAATAACATTGCTGTTTTTGAGTTTATCCCCAGAAAATACAATTGCCTGTTGTAAAAGTGTGAGTGTATCCCGCAAAGAACCGCCACCACTTCTTGAAATTGTCTCAATCGCCTCGTTTTCAAACTCGACTCTCTCCAATTTCATGATTTTTTTCAAATGCTCCACAACAAGATTAAAATCTATCTTTTTGAATGCAAAGTGTTGAGTTCGGCTAAGAATTGTTGGAGGTAATTTTAGTGGATCTGTTGTTGCGAGAATAAATTTTATGTAACTCGGTGGTTCTTCAAGTGTTTTTAGAAGTGCATTAAATGCCTCTTTTGTAAGCATATGAACTTCATCAATAATAAAAATCTTGAATTTTCCAACTGACGGATTATATTGTGTTTGGTCGATGAGGTCCCGAATATCATCAATTTTCCGATTTGAAGCTCCATCCATTTCAATAATATCGATGTGCGAACCAGAATTTGCCATTTTGCAATTTTCGCACTCTTCACATGGAATTGAATCGATTCTATTTTCGCAAAGAATTGTTTTTGCAAAAATCCGTGCTGACGAAGTTTTTCCACTTCCACGAAGACCAGAAAAAAGGTAACCAGTTCCTATTTTATTATTTTGTAGGGAGAATTTTAAAGTTTTTGAAACAGATTCTTGTCCAACTAATTCATCAAAGTTTTTTGGACGATATTTTAATGCTAAAACATCTAAATTTGTCAATTTTTGAAAACTGCTCTAATGTCATAGAATTTGAGTTCTTGAATGAGCTTTTCCAAAATTGGTTTGTTTGGAGATTTCATTACAAATTTAATCATGTCATCTTTCTCAATAATTTTGTATCTAACATTTTTTGTTTTTTTCAAAACTTGATTGACACAAAAATTGTGATAGGGTTCAAGATATTCAGTAGAAAGGGTGAATAGTTTTTCGGGTGTAGGTTTATAGAGTTGGAGGTGAATTGAGACCTCTTTTGCAGGATAATCATGATCTTTGATATGACTCTCCTGAAAGCTCTCAAGCCAACCAACTCTCTTTTCTTTTTGCTGTGCAAGTTCCCTCTTTCTCGCTAAATCTCGTTCCATTTGTAAAAACTCTTCATGTGTCAAAAGTTCAACTTCAACAGGCTTATTCTCTTCAACTTTAACACTGTTGAAAAAAGTAATAAAAAAAGTTCCCAATGTAAATGCAAAAATGAGAATTGGAAAAAGAATTTTAGGTTGCACAGTTTTGTCCTATTTCAATTTCGCTTTTAGAAGATCAGCAAATGCATTGTTGCCTTGATCATTTTCAGCATTGATTTCGGCAAGAAGCTTTTGCTCTTTTGCTCTTTCAAGTCTTCTGATTGAAAGTCTTAATTTATCTCTTCTTGGATCAAGAGCGATAATCATACCCTCAACTTCAAAGCCTTTAACAAACTCTTCTTTGTTTTTTTGCAACATATCTTCTGTTCTGATAAGAGCATCAACATTTTCACCAATTGTTATAAAAGCACCAAACTCTTTAACATCTCGGATTTTACCTTTTACGATGTCGCCAACAGAGTGAGTTTTTGAGAACTCTTGAATTGGAGTTGGAAGAAGAGCTTTTCGGCTAAGTGCAATTTTCTCTTTGATTTTATCAATATCAGAAATTTCAACTTCGACCTCATCGCCAACATTTAGTAAATCTTTACATTTTGCTGTTTGAGTCCAGTCATAATCGCTATTTCGTAGAAGACCTTCAACTTGATCAATTTTAATGAATGCACCAAACTCAGTTAAGTTTGTTACTGTTCCTTTGATTTTATCACCGATTCTTCTCTCTTTTTTAAAGAGTTCAAAAGGTTTTGGAAGTAGTTTTTTTCGTGAAACTCTGAGTCGGTGAGCAACAGGATCGATTTCAACAACTTCAACTTCAATAACATCACCAACAGCGATATAATCTTGTGGGTGAGATATTTTTTTATCCCAAGTTACTTCAGACACATGCAAGAAACCTTCAGCATCATTTCCAATATCAACAAATGCACCGTAATGCTCAATATTACTAACTGTTACTTCAATAACATCACCTGGCTCAAGATTCTCTTGAATTTCTAACCACGGATCAATAGTAGCTTCTTTGATTGAAAGATTTAAAACTCTCTCTTTTTGATCATAAGAGAGTGCTTTTGCAGTAACAATATCACCTTTTGTATAAAGTCTGAAAGGATTGATTTTTCCAGTTCGGTGGCTAATCTCTTCAGAAGCAATAAGACCTTTCATCTGTCCGCCAACATCAACAACAAGTTTATCTTTAGTTACAGCAATTACTTTACATTGAACTGCCTCTTCTTTCATAACTTCATCGATAAACTCTTGTCTCTTCTTGATTTCATCTCTGATGTGCTGTTTTCGAGAAACGATAATTGTGCTTTTTTCAACATCAACTTTAATAACTTTTGCACGAACTTTTTTGTCGTCTTGAAGTTTTCGAGTGTCATTACCTTGTTTTCTTTGAAGGAAAGCATGTCCGCTTGGCATGAAATATTTAATTCCATTATCTTCTAAATAGTAACCTCTTTTTGTCGTATTAACAATGCTACCATTGATGATTTTACCTTCGATGTTTTCAACACCCTCTTCTTCAATAAACTTCTTAACACTCTCTCTGTCTAAATACTGTTTATGTGAAACATTGATGCTGTTATCTCGAACACTTGTAATAACTAAATTTAAATCGTCATCTTTTTCAAAAGTGATTTTTCCTTCACTATCTTTGATTTCAGAAAGAGAGATGTAAGGTTCTCTTTTTCCACCGATGCTGATAAGAACTTTATCTTCGTCCTCTCGAATTTCAACAATTTTGCCTTCGATAATTTGACCAACTTCATACTCTTTTTCAGTATAAGAATCTAGCATCTCTGCAAAATTTTCGTTGTTGTTCTCATCAATAACTTGATTAGCCTCTTGACTCATTCTAAACCTTGTGTCTAACTTGGAAATTGAAATACTCAAAACTCTATAAGTAGAGAGAGTTTCCTCTCAAAATAAATTTGAAAAGCTTTTATTCTAAAATATGGAAAAGGGCTAAATTCCTAACCCAAAAACCACTTAACTTTTTTAAAGTTTTTAATCCGCCTATTTTATCTAAAATCTTCTTACAGATACTTAAACTTATAAAAAATAACTTTCTGTTTTAAATTAAGATATGAGAGAAAAAAGTTCATCTTCTCCATCTACAAAGTGAATATTTTCTAAATCTTTTTTGCAAATCATTTTTTCACTTAGCATCTGTTGAAGAAAATTTTCAATTGGTTCATGGAATTTTGTATCGAGAAAGAAAATTTTAACACCATTTTGCAATTTACCATGCTGGAGTTTCTCTAAAACTTCACCGACCTCATCGAAAGTTCCAAAACCACCACCCGCAATTACAAAATATTGAGAATACTTCATCAAATACTCTTTTCGCAGAGCATAGTCGTAAAAGTGAAAACCGAGAGAGACATACGGATTCATATTCTGCTCATGCGGTAATTTCACATTTAAGCCAATCGATTCAATACCAATTTCAAAAGCTCCACGGTTTCCAGCTTCCATAACTCCACCGCCTCCACCAGTTAAGATTTTAAAACCTTTTTTGGCAAATTTCTTTGAAATAGCATAAGTCTCTTTGTAATAGTGGGAATCTTCTGAAACTCTGGCACTTCCAAAAATTGAAACAAGTTTTCCAATAAATGGTCTTAAGACTGGTGAAATATCACACTCATTTTTTACATCTATCATTTTTAATCTTTAAAACAAAATATCTGGTTCATCAAGCTGTTCTGCTAACAACTCTTCAGTTGCATACTCTAAATATATCTTTTTATCAAAAATAAATCTGACAATATCTCCGTCAATTTCACCATCTTTTACCATAAATGAGAGAATTTTAAAAACTTCTGATAATTTTTTTGGTTTTTTGTAGGGTCTGTCCGATGAGGTCAAAGCTTCAAAAACATCTCCAATCGCAAGTAATCGATCATCAAAACTTAGTTCGTCGGCAGATAAACCTCGAGGATACCCTTTTCCATTCAATTTTTCATGGTGATTTGAAGCGATATGTTTTGCATCGCGGAACTGTTTTGGAAACGGAATTTTTTCAAGAATCTTACTTGTCATTTCTGCATGAGACATAATCCGATCTCTTTCAGAAGCTGTAAGAGTCCCTCTTTTTATTATCAAATTCTCAACCTCTTCATCTCGAAGTAGAGATACTTCAACACCATTAAAAAAATATTTTCTTTTTGCAATTTCTAAAACTCTCTCTTTGTGTTTTTCATGCATAAATTCAGTACCAAAATTTATAATTTCTAAAAAACTAAAATCATTATCTAGTTTTTCAATCTCTCTCTTATATTCCTCTTCTGAAATCTTTTTTTCCAAAAATTCAATTTTACAGTCTCTTTTTAGAATTTCTATTCGTTCTTTAATTAAATCAATTTTGTCAATAAGAGTCTCTAATTTAGTTGCTTTGTCCATAACATGATCTGGAACTGTTATTTTTCCAACATCGTGGAGCCATGCTGAAATTTCCATCAATTTCAAGCGCTCTTTATTGAAATTTTCGTTTCTAAAAACTGTTCGATCTTTATCAACTGCATTCGCAACTATTTTGACAAAACGACTAACTTTTTTAACATGATTTCCAGTGTATGGAGATTTTGCATCAACTGCTTCACCAATTGATGATATAAAACTCTCCAGAAATGTCTCCATTTCATCATACATATTTGCATTTAAAAGTGCAATTGTTGCTTGAGATGATAGTGCCACAGAACTTTCACGGTCAAAGTTGGAAAAGCTTACTACATTTCCATTTTCATCAAGCTTATTTATCAGCTGTAAAACACCAATCACATCTCTGTCAAAATCAAGAAGTGGAATTACAAGCATCGATGTTGTTTTATATCCATTGATTTTGTCAAATTTTTTCATTCCACTAAAGTTATATTTAGTAGAATCGTAACAATTATCAATCATAATAATATTTTTTGTAATTGCCGAACAAGACGACACATTACTATAATTTAGTTTTCCTAAATCATCTTTTAGAACAACTGGCGACCAGTACTTTGCATACTCTCCACCAACTGAAATATTTAAAGTATCGTTTTGAATAACTTTAAAAACAAGCTCATTTCCCTCTTTTAAGCAGAGACTACCTGCATCAGCATTTGCAAACTCTCTACTTAATTTCAAAATCTTTTCAAGGAGAGTAAAAATATCTCGTTCAGTAGAAAGTTGAATACTTATATTAAAGAGCTTTCGTAAATAGCTTTCGTACCGTTTTATCAAAATTTACCCTCCAAAAAATTAGACTGTTTTAGTTTCTGGTTTGATTTCAGTTTTCTTTTCAGTTTCTGCGATTTCAGGTTTTTCATCTTCTTTAACAGCTTGTTTAAAGTTTTTGATACCTGTACCAATTCCCTTCATTAAATCAGGAATTTTTCGCCCACCAAAAAGAATAACAACGATTCCAAGAATAATCAGCCATTCCATTCCTCCAGGAAGTCCCATTATTTACCTCCTAAAAAAGAATCGCTTGTTTTCTTTGCACCGAAATTATTTTTCCACTCTTTTTGATTCCAACCGTGAAGAGCATTTACTTTTTCCATGAGATAATCGAAATCTTCAGGAAGTAAGGCTTGGTCTCCATCAGATAATGCACAACTTGGACATGGATGAACTTCAATAATTGCACCGTCCGCACCAACTGCCATACCTGCATAAGCAAGAGCAGAAACAAATTCTCTACGACCTGCTGAGTGTGATGGATCAACAATTACAGGCAAGTGAGTCTCTTTTTGGAGATATGGAACAAGAGCAACATCAAGTGTATTTCGCATTGCAGTTTCATAACTTCGGACACCTCGAAGAGCAATAATTACATCATTTAACCCACCGCTAAGAACATATTCAACACTCATCAAATGCTCTTTTACAGTTGAAGCAATTCCGTTTTTAAGAATAACTGGTTTTCCAAGTTTTCCAATCTCTTTAAGAAGAGCGAAATTTTGCATATTTCTAGCACCAATTTGCACAACATCAGTGTATTGATAAACGAGATCGATGTCTTGTTCGCTCATCAATTCCGTTACGATTGGTAGTCCCGTTTCTCGTCGAGCTTCCGCCAACATTTCGAGACCCTCTTTACCTTTACCTTGGAAAGAGTATGGACTTGTTCGAGGTTTAAATGCACCACCTCGCAACATTGTAGCACCCGCTTTTTTCACCGATTTCGCAATACCGATGAGGTTCTCGTAAGTATCAACTGAACAAGGTCCAGCAATAACACTTTTATGACCACCACCGATTTTTACACCGTTTATATCAATAATTGAGTCGTCTGGATGAAAATCCCGACTCGCTTTTTTGTATGGAACAGACACTTCTAATACCTTTTCAACACCTGAGAGAGTTTTTAACGGTTTGCCAGAAAGGTCTTGTTTGTCGCCAATAATTCCGACAACCGTTTGATATGCACCTTTTGATACTGTAACATCATGTCCCCAATCTTTAATCTGTTGAGAAACACTCTGAATATCTTCTTCAGTAGCACCATTTTTCATAACTAAAATCATTTAAAGCCTTTCTAAAAGAAGAGAAACCCACTCGTTCTTATCTTCTCTTTTTACCAATTTAAATTCTTTAAAATTTTGTAAAACAAAATCGACCCGATTATGTAGAATTCCAGAAAGTAGAAGTTTTCCATTTTCTGCCACTCTATTTTTTAAGTCATTTGAAATCGCAATTATAATATCTGGAATGATATTTGCGATTACAAAATCATACTTGTTTTCTGTATTTCCCGCAGAGCCAACCCAACTATTTCTAAAAGTCAAATCATTTTTAGCAAAATTATCTTTTGCACTTTCAACGGCGACCTCATCGACATCACATAAATCTACAATTGCACCAATTTTTGCGGAAACAATTGAAAGAATTCCACTACCTGTTCCAACATCTAAAACTGTTTTGTTCTCTAAATTGTTTTCGGAAATTGCTTTGACACAAAGTGCGGTAGTTTCGTGATGACCTGAACCAAATGCAAGTGCAGGATCAATTAAGATATTTGAAAAGCCTTCTTTGGGCTGATGCCAACTCGGATAAATGTAGAAATTTTGAATTTCTACGGGCTGGACACTCTGTTTAAAACTCTCGATCCAGTCTCTATTCTCTTTCTCTTCTACAGAAATTTCAACACCTATTTCAGTTTGAAAATGCTCGGAAATCTTTTTTTGAAATTGTTGGATTCCCCAAACAGTATCGTCGAATGGATCGGAACTCCGTAGAATAATCTTATCTTCAAATTCCTCTAAACCAATTTCCGAAATTTGAAGAATGAAATCAAGAAATAGGTCGTAGTGCGAGAGAGGAGTAACTACAAGTTCGTAGTATTTTCTCTCACTCACCTACTAACCCATAACAGCAGAGAGTTTTTCTTTAAGAACTTGAGGAGTAAATGGTTTAACAATATAGTTATTTACACCAGCTTTTAATGCAGTAATAACTTCCGCTTTACCACCTTCTGTTGTAACCATAATAATAGGAAGATCATTGAATTCGCCAGAGGCTCTTACTTTTTTAACAAGCTCAAGACCGTTCATTTCAGGCATGTTCCAGTCAGTAATAAGCATTCCTAAGTCTTTGTTTTCTTCCATGTGAGCCCAAGCCTCAACACCGTGTTCTGCTTCAAGTATGTCTTTGTAGTTTAATCTGCCAAGAGTATTTTTAATAATTCTTCGCATAGTAGAACTATCATCTACAACTAAAATTTTCAAGAAAGCTCCCTTTAAAAGTAGATATTGTAATAAGTTAGGAGATTATATCACAAAATAATCACCCTAACTATTTCACCCGCCTTTTTATCTCCACAAGTTTCGTTAGAAAATAATAAAGCTGGTGAATCTAGCATGTTTCTTAAAATAGCACTTGTGCCAATTTTTTTATTTTTAAAACCAATAGAAATACTACCATCTTTAAAATAAAGATTACAAGCAGTAATTTCAGTCTTTTTAGATCGTTTGTAAAAATCTTCTCTTAAAACAGCACCTGTAAAAGTATTTTGAAATTCTAACCCTAATCGGTTTCTAATTAGTGGCAAAAGATACAAAATTGCTGTAATTGTAGAAGAGTAAGCAAAACCTGGAAGAGAGAGAAGAACTTTTTCACCTTTTTTAGCAACAAGAATATGCTGACCAGGTTTAATTTTTACACCATGGAAAAGAATTTCAAAACCCAGTTTCTTAACAACATCTCGCACAAAATCGTAATCACCAACACTTACACCGCCTGTTGTAACGATGAGGTCAGAAGATTTCATTGCATTTTGAAAAGTTTCTAACATCTCACTTTTACTATCACCAACACTACCAAGCTGAATTGCTTCACCTCCATTTTTAGAAACTAAGCTTTCTAAAGTGTAATTATTAGAACTACGAATTTGAGATTCTCGAGTTTTCTCTTCACCGAGAAGTAGCACCTCATCGCCAGTTGTAAAAATTGAGACTTTAGGTTTCACGGCGACTTTTGGGGAAACAATGTTTAATTCCGCCATGATTCCAATTTCAAAAGGAGAAATTTTTGTCCCTTTCTCAATAATAATTTCATCTCTTTTCCAAACTTCACCAACTGGTCGGACTCCATTTCCAATAGAAACTTTTTGACGAATATAAAGCCTATTTTCAAGAACTTCAACATTCTCAATTGGCACAAGTGTATCGCTCCCAAAAGGCATTGGAGAACCTGTAAAAGTTTTTATTGCTATTCCTTTTACTAAAGTTGGAATTTGAGAAGCACCTGCTGGATTATCATTTTCAGTGATTTCAATAAATTCAGATTGTTGATCCAAAATTTGAATTGCGAAACCGTCAAGTGCTGAAGTTTGATGTTTTGGAGAATTCTCTTTTGCAATAATATCTTCAGCAAGAATTCGGTCAAGTGAGTTTTGGAGAGGGACTCTCTCCGATACAACTCTATCAACTTTTAGAGTTTCTAAAAGCTCGATGGATTTTTCCCAAGAAATAAACTTTCTCAAAATTACTCGTCTCCCGTTTTAAATTCGTTTAATTTGTGATCCAATTCTGAAGAGAGTTTTTCAAGAAGAATAAAAAGTTTTTGAATATCTTCAATATCAAACATATTTTGTTGAGACAAAGAATTTACTTTTAAGATGGAATCAGTTAGTTCTGAAATTGTTTTTGCGGATCGTTTTGCATCTTCCATATTGCTTGTTGAAGCATTTAATGTTTGATTCATCAATTCGATACTTTTTTGAGTAGATTCCTCGACATTTTCAGAAACACCTTTTATTTTTGTAATAAATTGATGTTTTCGGTTCATTTTTTCAGCAACATCTTGAACACTTTCAACAACAGCATTGATTGTTTTATCGATTGTTCCGAGAGATTCCTGTGTCTGTTCAGCTAATTCACGAATCTCCTCAGCAACAATTGCAAAGCCTTTTCCATGCTGTCCAGCTCTAGCAGCTTCAATAGCAGCATTTAATGCAAGAAGATTTGTCTGTTCAGCAATTTCATCAATTTTTGTAATTACTTCTTGAACATTTTGAGTCTTCTTACTTGTAGCTGTCAAATCTTCCGCCATTTGTAAATCTCGAACGGAATCACTTCTTACCTCTTTTATAAGTTCGTCAATTGCATTTTGAGAAACGATGAGGTCTTCATATGCTTGTGAAATTTTGTCTTTTGTAGTCTCAGAGTCTGTAAGAGACATTCCTAAAGTAGCTTTTACAATACCCATTTTGTTTGCAATATCAACAATTGTTCCGCTTGTGGTTGATATTGCTCTCTGAATTTGATCAAGATTTGTATTTAAATTTTCTCGATTTCCAACTGTTTCTCGGCTTGTATTTTTTGCATCTTGAATAGTAGATTGAACAAGTTCAATAAATGTATTTAAACTACTTTGGGCTTTTCCAAGCTCATCTTGTGTAGTAATTTCTAATCTTGTATCAAGTTCTTTAAAGTGTGTAGAAGCTCTCTCAAATTCAGAAACTGCTTTTGTCATCGAACGGAAAATCAAGTAAGAAATAAGTAGAGAAAGAACAAGAAGACCAATAAAAATTCCATTTAAAATAGCAAAACCAACTTTAATTTCTGTGCTAATTTTAAAAGTGTAATCTAAAATGTTTTTAATAATATAGTTTTCTAACTCTTTGTAAGCATTAATTTCAGAGGAAACAACTTTTTCCCAATGTTCCTGTTTTATATTCATTCCACCAAAAAGTTCTGTTTGTTGAATTGCCTTTTTCATATTCTCAATTGCAGTAAATTGATCTTTTTCCAAAACAAGCTTTCTGAATTTTTTAGAAATTTTGGAAGGTGCATCAACTGTAAAATTATGAACAACTTTTTCTAATTCTGCATCAAGTTGTAAAAGCGATCCATGGGCGATAATAGAAATCTTATTCTCTTTAAAAGCACTTAAAACAATACTTTGTTCTCTTGAAAGCAACTCTTTTATCTCTAAAATTTCATAGTAGCTTAAGAGTGTTCGGAAACTATTACTATTTAAATTTGATGAGAAAATTGCATAGTGAATTATGTCAAGAGCTTCGTGTGCAAAAGAGTTGTAGAATTTATTGATTTTGTCAGTCCCAATTTGAAAAGACAAAATATCTTTTCTAACCTCATCAAGTTTTTCCAGTTGTTCATTAAAATGATATAGTTCTTTTGACACATCTTTAGAAAAAGCTCTTTTTGAGATTGAAGAGAGTTCTGAAATCGCTTTGTCAAGTTTTAGATGTTCGCCTTTCAAAAAATCTTTTAAAAGCTCGTTTCGTGAATTGTAAAAATCTCCCGAAACATATCTTTCACTCTGAATAGCATTTAAAACATTTCCTAATTTAAAGCTAAGAATAATTAAATTTGTTCTTTTTCTTGATAAATCTTTTTCGATAAATTTTTCGACTTCAGTAATTTTATCCATTATGTAACTTGATTGAGTATCCCAATCTCTAGGATTTACATTAAATCCACCGATAGAGTTGTTTCTAATAATTGTGTCTTCAAGTCTTTTTACATTTGACAAAAGCTTGTTGTTTAACAAAAGCTTTTTTTGTAATTTTGTTTGGCTATCTGCAAACATGTTGAAACTTTTTATAAAACTATCATGCTCAACAATGAATTTTCCAAAATTTTCTCTATCTTCATTTGAGAATTGATTTTTTGAAAAAAGAATAGAACCAACTGTTTTTTGTAGCGAAAGAGTCTCTTTTGCATTTAAAAAACTAGCATATGCTGAAAACATCTTTATTGTTTTCGGATCATTTGCTATAAATGAGAATGAACCAATTGCTCTTAAAAAAGAGTTTATTATTTTTGTGTAGTGATTTCTAGCTTCAACAACACTAAATTTTAAGCCACTAATCTGTAATCGTTCATCTACTAACTTACTTATTTCAATAACAGTATTGTCAATACTCTTTTTAACATTTGCGGGATAATTATTTCTGTTTAGAGATGACAGTGTACTCTTGAACTTATTTATAGTTTCATTGCTACTATTTCTCTGTTTTCTCAACTCTTCTCGAAAAGCATTCCCATTCTGATAAAGAAAAGATGTTGTATAAGCTCTCTCTCTCTCCAAACTAGAAATAACTTCAGCCATAGTGGAAGATAATTTTGCAATATCATTGAGATTATCCATCTCATCAACAACAGCTTTTTTCTCAAAGCTTGTAAAAGCTAAAAGAACAGCCAAACCAATAGTCGGCAAAAGAAAAATTGCCAATAACTTTGTTCGTATGCTTAATTTTCCCAACATAGAACATATTCCTTTTTTTGTAAATTTTATTTTTAAGATACTCTCTTAAAAAACTAGAATTTGTATGTTATCTTATTGAAATTTAAATTTTTTGGAATTGTAAAGAAATCCAATTTAAATCAAAAAGTTCTGTTAAAATCAAACAAAAAAAAGGAAAAAATGTTGGAAAATATAGACTTTATTGCACTTATTACAATTGCATTTATTGGAAGTATTGGACATTGTAGTGGAATGTGTGGTGGTTTTGTAATTGCTTACACTTCGGTAAAAATTTCTCCGCAGTGGCAAAAAGCTTATCAAGGTCTAGCACACATTTTATATTCGCTTGGTAGAGTAACTTCCTACACAATTCTCGGGGCAATTTTCGGTTTTCTTGGTAGTGTTGTAACAATTTCAATGACAGCAAAAGGAATTCTTTTTATTATCGTTGGAGCAATTATGGTTTTAATGGGATTTTCACTTCTTGGCAAAATCAAATTTTTACATTTTCTCGAAGGCTCAATTGCTAAAAATTCAATTTTTCAAAACACTTTCCAAAAAATTTTTCAAAAAGAGTCTCTTTTTAGCTTTTATCTTCTCGGAATTTTAAACGGATTTATTCCATGTGGCTTTGTCTATTTCTTTCTTGCTGGAGCAGTTGCGACATCATCGCCAATTGACGGTGCTTTAGTTATGTTTATTTTTGGACTCTCAACAGTTCCAATTCTCTTCTCTCTCGGTTTTGTAGTCGGATTTCTTAAAAGTGGAAAATTCCGAAATATCATGATGAAAACAGCATCAATTCTTGTCATTCTTTTTGGTCTATTCACAATGTTTAAAGCAACAATGTTAATTTCTGGAAAAATGCAAATGAAAAATAGTGAAATGAGTTTTTTTAAAGAGGGCTAATCAAATTAGGCAGAGAAAAATCTCTGCTTTAAAAAATTAGATTTCAGAAAGTTCTACAACAATTCTTCTGTTTCTATCACTATATGGGTTTGCAGGATCAATAAATTCTGTCTCTCCAAATCCAATCGCTTCCACTTGAGATTCGCTAACACCAAAAGATACTAAATATTCAGCTAGGAAACCAGCTCTTTTTTGTGAAAGTTCTAAATTATAAGCATTGCTACCACTCGCATCTGTATAAGCTTTAAAGCTAACTTTATATCCCTCGTTTGATTTTAAGAAATCCGCAAGTTTTGAAAGAGCCTCTTTTGCACTTGAACTAATTGAAGGTAATTCACCTTTTCTCATAGTAATACCATTAATTGCTTCAATTGATTCAGCTGGAAGAACAATCTCTTGAATCTCTTCAATTGTTGGCTCAGGCTCAGGCTCTTCTTGTGGTAAATACTCTTTAATCATTTCAAGAATTTCAGGTTTAAGAGCTTCTAAAATATCAATTGCCATTTGAACAACATCAATTTTTGAAACATCTTCAGTTCCTTTAACAATTTCAGAAACTCTATCTCTAATTGGTTCTCTGAGATTATCTTGAATCGCTGCGATTGCATCAGCTCTCGCTGTTTCATCTGTGATAACTTCTTTTGTTTCAGTATCAATAAATTTTGCAATTTCTACAAGAACTGCTTCAGTTCCTTCATTGATCATTTTATTTTGAAGTTCTGCTTTCATATCTAAAGCTGTAGATTCAGCCATTTTTGCAACTTCACCACCACAACCAGTCATAAAAAGAGTAGTTGCTACCGCAATTGAAAGAGATGCTTGTTTAATCACACCGTTCCCTTTAAAAATTTGATTTTGTTAATTATAACACAGACAGTAATAAAAAATAAAAAATATTATCTATTTTTATAAAAAAATATTTCTTGATAGAATTCCAAAAAATATTTGGAAAAAACCTAATGGATTTTAGAAATTTAGCAGTTATTGCCCACGTTGATCACGGAAAAACAACACTTGTTGATGGACTTTTAAAACAATCTGGAACTTTCTCGGCACACGAAGAAGTCGATGAAAGAGTAATGGATAGTAATGCACTTGAAAAAGAGCGAGGTATTACAATTCTTTCAAAAAACACAGCTATTACTTACGGTGATAGTAAAATTAATATTATTGATACTCCAGGACATGCCGACTTTGGTGGAGAAGTTGAACGAGTTTTAAAAATGGTAGATGGTGTATTACTTCTTGTTGATGCTTACGAGGGAGTAATGCCACAAACAAAATTTGTTGTGAAAAAAATGTTGGGATTAGGTTTAAAGCCAATTGTTGTTGTAAATAAAATTGATAAACCGACTGCTGAACCAGATAGAGTTGTTGATGAGGTTTTTGACCTATTTGTGCAAATGAATGCGACAGACGAGCAATTAGAATTTACAACAGTTTATGCATCTGCTAAAAATGGAATCTCTAAATTAGAAGTTGATGGTGAAGATCAAGATTTTAAACCACTATTTGACACAATTTTATCAGATATTCCAAAACCAACGGGAAGTGCGGAAAATCCAACTCAGTTACAGGTTTTCACACTTGATTATGATAATTATGTTGGAAAGATTGGAATTTCTAGGATTTTCAACGGGAGAGTTGCACGAGGACAAAATGTAACTCTTGCAAAAGCTGATGGCGAACAAGTGAAAGGAAGAATTTCAAAACTTATTGGATTTAAAGGTCTTCAAAGAGTAGAAATTGATGAAGCAGAAGCAGGTGATATTGTTGCAGTAGCTGGACTTGAAACTGTTGATGTTGGAGATTCACTTGTTGATCCAAATAATCCAATGCCACTTGATCCACTTCACATTGAAGAACCGACTCTTTCAGTTGTTTTTGCAGTAAATGACTCTCCACTTGCAGGACTTGAGGGAAAAAGTGTTACTTCAAACAAAATTCAAGAGCGACTAGCAAAAGAGATGCAAACTAATATTGCGATGAGGTATGAGCAAATTGGTGAGGGAAAATTCAAAGTTTCTGGACGGGGCGAATTACAAATCACAATTCTTGCGGAAAATATGAGACGAGAAGGTTTTGAGTTCTCAATTTCTCGACCTGAAGTTATTACTAAAGAAGTTGATGGAGTTCATCTTGAACCATTTGAACATTTAGTTATTGATGTGCCTGAAGATTTAAGCGGAACTGTTATCGAAAGACTTGGAAAACGAAAAGCTGAAATGACTTCTATGATTCCAATGGGTGCTGGACAACAGAGAGTTGAGTTTGAGATTCCTGCTCGAGGTTTAATTGGTTTCCGAGGACAATTCTTGACTGATACAAAAGGTGAAGGAATCATGAACCACTCTTTCTTAGAATACCGACCACACAGCGGAACTGTTGAAAGCCGAGGAAATGGTGCATTAATTTCAACTGAAACTGGTGATGCGATTGCATATTCACTAAATACAATTCAAGAACGAGGTGTTCTGTTTATTGCTCCACAAACAAAAATCTACCCAGGTATGATTATTGGTGAGCATTCACGACCAAATGATTTAGATGTGAATCCTGCAAAAGGGAAAAACCTTACAAATGTTCGTTCTTCTGGTGCAGATGATGCAATCAAACTTGTTCCTCCACGAGATTTAAGTTTAGAAAAAGCACTTGAGTGGATTGAAGATGACGAACTTCTTGAAATCACTCCTCAAAATATTAGAATTAGAAAGAAAATTCTTGAGTCAAATTTAAGAAAAAGAGCGGAGAAAAATGCAAAAGGTGGAAAGTAACACTTTCTAGAAAAATTGTCGGATCTCTCCGACTCTCTTAAAAAGTTTCCAAAATTTGCTGAACAACACTTTTTGGATTTTCAGATTTATAAATTGGTCTGCCAACAACAATAAAATCACTCAACTCATTTTTTGCCATTTCCAAATTTGCAACTCTTTTTTGATCATCACTACTTTCGCCAAAAGGTCTAATTCCTGGTGTGAGTGTCAAAAATTCCGATGAGGTCGCCTCTTTTATTTTTTGACTCTCCCAAACAGATGAGACAACTCCATCAATTCCGCTTTGAAAACTCCATTTTGAAAACTCTAAGCTTTTTGAAATAATTTCACTTTGATAAACATCAGAAAATTCATCTTCAGTAAAAGAGGTGAGAGCGGTTACTGAAAGAACAAGAGGTCTTTTTTCAAATTTTTGGAGTCTCTCCATAACTGACCTCATCGCACGAATACCAGCAGAAGCATGAATATTAAACATATCAACTTTTCGGGTTTCGGCAATCTCTTCACTCGCATCTGCCATCGTGTTTGGAATGTCATAAAGTTTTAAATCAAGAAAAATTTTCAAGTTTGGATCAATAGATCGAATTTCGTCTAAAATTTTCCAACCATCCCGAATAAAACTCCGAAATCCAACTTTAACCCAAACTGGCAAACCCTTAATCTCTCTAACGAGTTTTAAATTTTCTGAAAGATTTTCTCTATCAAGTGCAACAACTAAATTCATTTTTTTCCTTTAAGTGTCGGAAAAATCCGACAAAAATCTAATATTCCTCTTTTGTCTTTGCACTCTCAATAAGAACAAGACCAATTGAGAAGAGGTTTGCAATAACAGCACCAATTGCAAGAGCAACTGCCACAGAAAGATTTCCATAAACTTCAAGAGCAATAAATGCAGGAATCAAATGTAAATCCGCAACAAGCGAACCTGCAAAAAGTTCAGCCGATAAAATATTTCTTACTCCGATTTTTAGAATCGTAGAAGCAACATTTAAACTACCTGCGATAAATAGAGCGAGTGAAGAGTGTTCATAAAGAAATCCTGCGGTTGATGTCAAACTCATTAAGATGAAAAAGACATAAACGACTTTACTCCATTCCACCTATTTCTCCAAAGTCTCAATAAATTTAAAGAGTGTTCGGACACCTGTTCCACTAGCTCCTGCAGGATTAAACCCCCAACCTTTTTCGTTAAAAGCAGGTCCAGCAATATCGATGTGAATCCATTTTTTCTTGTTCTCTTTATCGATAAATTCGTTCAAGAAAAGTCCGGCCGTAATTGCTCCACCGTATCGACTATTTGCAATATTTGAAATATCAGCAATACTGCTTTTTAGAGTTTCTCGCAAAAATCTATTGAAAGGTAGAGTTGCTAAATATTCTCCACCATCTCGACCAGCTTTTAAAACTCTCTTTTTTAGACTCTCATTATTTCCCATAATTGCTGAAGTGAATTGTCCAATTCCAACAACAGATGCACCTGTTAAAGTTGCGATGTCAAAAATGTAGTCAAAATCTTTTTCTGTTTTTTGTGCATAAAGAAGAGTGTCGCCAAGAACAAGCCGACCTTCAGCATCAGTGTTTCCAATTTCAACAGTTTTTCCGTTCATTGCCGTCAAAACATCATCAGGTTTGTAAGCATTTCCGCCAATCATGTTTTCAGCAAGACCTAAAAATCCGACAACTTCTACATTTAAATTCATTTCAGAAACAGCTTTCATAACTCCGAGAACAGCAGAAGCACCGCTTTTATCAGACTTCATGTTTTTCATATATTCCGCAGGTTTTAAACTCAAACCGCCACTATCGTAAGTTAGACCTTTTCCAATTAAAAGAATTTTCTTTTTTGCATCTTTTGGTCGGTGTGCCAATTTTAGTAAAACTGGAGGATTTACCGAAGCTCGACCAACAGCTGAAAACATTCCCATTCCTTCAGCTTCAATTTCCGCAGAATTTAATCGAGTAATTTCCAACTTATTGCTTTTTGAGAGTTCTTCACCTAAATTTGCGACACTTTCAGGATACATCTCTTGAGGCATAGAATTCACAATATCTCGAGTAAAATTTGTAGCATCAACAATTGCCTGAACTCGTTTTACAGATTTCTTTGCACCTTTGAATTTTTTGACTAAAAGAGTTTGAAAAGGCGACTCTTTTTTTTCGCTCAAATATTTATCAAAAGTGTAATTTGAAAGTAGAATTCCTTCAAGAATTTCAGAAAAGTTTTCTGTTTCAGAAATTGAAACCGTAGCGACCTCATCGCTTGATAGCATTCCGATTTTTACAGCATTTTGTAAGTTTTTAATTGCTTCGCCACCAGCAAATCTAAATTCCATAGAGTCAGAAATATTCTCAACTTTTTGGATGATTTGCTTTTTTTTCAAATCAAATTTCGTTTCATTCTCACTAAAAAGAATTTGGAAAGAACCAGAAAGACTTTCAACTATTTCAATTTTCAATATTTTCCTTTTTTTGTGAATTCTAACAAAGAAATAGTTATTTGAACAAATGGCTTCGCAATCCCCTTCCATAACCTCTCCGCTAAGGTAGGTTTGGGAGGGATCAAGAAGCCATGAGACGACAGTCTCATTATCTATGACAAACTTCCATAGATTTATTATCTCGGCACTGTCACTATTTTTATAGGAGAAAAAGACCAGGATAATAGATTCTTGGAGAGAATTAGAAAAATTTTAAAACCCTTGTCGGAAACGAGAAGGTTGCAGGTCGAGGCAAAAGTTCCTTTTCTTGCAGATAGAAGTCGTCAGACCTTATCATCATTAATTAGTCTAAGAA